>NZ_JXIQ01000065.1 GCF_000934845.1 Mesobacillus subterraneus | reverse complement strand
TGAATATGAAGCATTTTCGCATAATTATACGCTAAAAATTTTTTATCGGACAGACTCATAGGCGCTGGAGCTGGATTAAGAAAGCCACAAGTAGTTGTCCCACAACTAAATAATATATAACAAAAATCCCCAGATGTATCAACATCTGGGGATTCATTCAAGATTATGTTAGCGTGGTGATCTTGATTTGTAGCTGCCGCCTTCTCTGCTGCCGCCACCGCTGCTTGTGCGTTTTGTTCCAGAGCGTGGCTTATAAGGCTTCTTGCGGCCATCACCTCTGTTATCGTAACGTCTGCTGCGGTCTCCTTGCGGTTTCTTGTCTCTTCTGTTTGGAAGCGGCTTTTCCTCCGTAAGCTTGACAGGAGTTGTATCCGGCTCTTTGGTGAGCATTTTTAACACGGAAGCAACGACTGTTTGGGCATCATGGTCTTTTAATAGCTCATCTGCAGCCTGGCGGTAGTATTGAAGGTTATTCAACTCAATTGTTTGGTTAATTTTGTCGACAACCGCTCTTTGCTGCCCTTCAAGTGCCTGATCCAAAGTTGGAGCATTCAGTTTTTCCATGCGGCGGTTCGTTGTCTTTTCCACTACATGGAGGTAAGAAGTCTCTCTTTGGGTAACAAATGTAATGGCCATTCCTTCTTTCCCAGCACGGCCAGTTCGCCCGATACGGTGCACATAGCTTTCTGGGTCCTGTGGGATATCAAAGTTGTACACGTGCGTGACACCAGAAATGTCCAAGCCACGAGCTGCCACGTCTGTCGCAACAAGCACTTCGATTGAGCCTTCTTTGAACTTTCTTAAAACAGACATCCGCTTTGCCTGGGTAAGATCGCCATGAATTCCTTCTGCAGTGTAACCGCGAAGGTTCAGCGCTTCAGCAAGCTCATCCACCCGCCGCTTTGTGCGTCCGAAGATGATGGCTAACTCCGGAGATTGGATGTCAAGAAGACGCGTAAGAACATCAAACTTGTTCTTTTCCTGAACTTCCACATAAAACTGCTCAATTAAAGGAACAGTCATTTCCTTCGATTTGACTCTGACTACTTCAGGATCCTTCATGAAACGTTCAGCGATCTTTTGGATTGGTCCCGGCATTGTTGCAGAGAACAATAATGTTTGGCGTTCGCTCGGGATTTGCGCAAGGATTGCCTCGATATCTTCGATGAAGCCCATGTTCAGCATTTCATCCGCTTCGTCGAGAATGACTGTTTCCACCGTATCGAGATGAATTGTTTTTCTGTTGATATGATCTAGAAGTCGGCCTGGTGTTCCGACGATAATATGCGGTCCTTTTTTTAATGCTCTAATCTGGCGATTGATATCTTGGCCGCCATAGATAGCAAGAACCCCTAGTCTCTTACCCGAACCAATTTTGTATAATTCCTCTGATACCTGGATGGCCAATTCGCGAGTTGGTGCGATGATGATTCCTTGAATGTTATGCGTTTCTTTCTTGATTTTTTCGACGAGAGGGATACCAAAAGCTGCAGTCTTACCTGTACCTGTCTGCGCCTGGCCAATTACGTCTTTGTTTAAAAGGCTGATTGGAATCGTCTCTGCCTGAATTGGAGTTGCTTCCTCAAATCCCATATTCTTTACAGCTTTTAGTGTTGCTGGGCTAATGCCCATGTCTTGGAACATTGTCAACTTTGCTCATTCTCCTTTATGTTTACATTTATCCCGCACCGAAATCCGATGCTTCGTTTACTTTAAGTGGCTGGTTAAGGATCCAAATCATTTCTGATTCTGGTTAGTTTATTGTACCTTCACGGCAAACTAGGTGTTAGCACCTTGTGTTTTAAGCAGGGCTGAATCAGCAATTACAATGTGCTGAGGCACAGAACCTGAAATTTTAGCAAAAAAAGACATTCTCCAGCACGGGAGTATGTCCGCTTAAAGGATTTTCTCAGTTAGACACTCAATATTCATGATACCATCTTTAGCCAGGAAAAGCAATTTTTCAGACGGGATTCTCTTGCGGATCGCTTCCATTGGTCAAAAAATCATACACTTCATCAAATAGATTTTCTTTTTCATCGCAGTAGCAAATCAGATGTTTGGAGTTTCTATAAAAAATCAGCCGCTTTTCGTTCGCGCCAATGTTTTCATAAAGATAACGGGCGCTTTTCGGAGGGACGATGCCATCGCTCTCACCTTGGGCGATCAAGGTAGGTACCTTGACATCATTGAGAATAGGCTTGATTTTACCCACAAGCCTGCGAAACTGCAAGGTAGCGGTCACGGGTGTTGCTTTGATTTTTTTTGTGTAACGCCTGAACAACTCATTTTCCTTCAATTTTCCTTTTACTGTGTCTTTCATCATTTCCTTGATGTCCAAGGCAAGCTGTCTAGGGTTTACATAATAGGCAGCGGCACTGAGTAGAACCAGCTTTTCGACCGGATACAAGGATGCCAAGTAGCTGGCAATCAGACCACCCATCGAAAATCCGACTACATACACGGTGTCACACTCTTTTAGCAAAGCTTTCAGTTCCCTTTCGGCATGGTTCATCCATTCTGTGTGCTTAATTCCTTTCAAGCTTAGCTCATCGCCATGTCCAGGCAGGGTTGGAACAGCGATTTTCCAGTCAGTCCGGCTTCTTAATGACTGGGCAAGCGGCTCTACTTCAAAAGGAGACCCGGTAAAACCATGGATCAATAGACAACCGATCATAACCAATCACCCATCAGTTTTTTTCTCGTCTTTAATCTTTCCCTATTTTAAATCATTTAACCCAACATTTCCTCTTTAAAGCATTCAAATCCATCATAAAAAGATGTCCAGCAAGGACATCTTTTTAGCTTTATATTATTGTAGCGCTTTTACGACTTCTTCAAGCGCCATGCCTCTGGATGCTTTTACAAGAACAATCGTTTCATTGGTTACATATTTTTTCAGTTCTTCACTCAGCTTCTGTTTATCATGAAAAGCAAAGACTCTGTTTTCGCCGAGCATTTCCTTTGCACCTCTTGCGATCGATTCGCTCAGTTCGCCGTAAGTGAAAACATAGTCCACCTTAGATGCATCGAGGGATATCCCCACTTTGTAATGATATTCTTGTTCCAGCGGCCCGAGCTCAAGCATATCACCGAGGACCAGGATTTTACGTCGGTAGCCTGTCAGATTGGCTACTAGATCAATCGCTGCATTCATCGATGTTGGACTGGCATTATAGGCGTCATTAATAATTTTTTCTCCATGAACTCCCTCTGAAAGTTCCATCCTCATTTTTGTCAGCTTTAAGCTAGCAAAACCATCGTTCATCTGTTCAAAGGAAACGCCAAGGAACTCTGCTGCAAGCATGGCTGCGAGCGCATTCAGGATATTGTGATTTCCGAGAACAGGCAGAAAGAACGTTGCACTGCCGAGGTTGGTCGTGAATTGGTTGCCATTCTCCCACGGCTCGATCGCTACTGGATACAAATCATTGTCGTGGCTTGCCCCAAAGGTTTTCAGAATGCCCTTTCCATGATAATTTTGCAGTCTATCCCGCAATAGAGGCTCGTCTCCGTGATAAATGATGATCCCATTCTCCTTGAGACCGCTAATGATTTCCAGTTTAGCATCCGCGATCGCTTCTCTTGAACCGAGATCAAGCAGGTGGGATTCGCCAATATTCGTAATGATCACTGCATCAGGGCGCCCCAGCTTGGATAAAAATTCAATTTCTCCCTTGCTGCTCATCCCCATTTCAAGTACAGCCACCTCTGTATCTTCCCGAAGACGCAATAGCGTCAGCGGGAGTCCAAGATGGTTATTGAAGTTCCCCTCTGTTTTCTGAACCTTGTATTTTTGGGCAAGCAGATTGGATGTTATGTCCTTTGTTGTTGTTTTTCCGTTGCTTCCTGTAATTCCGACAACCTTGATTTCCAGTGAATTTCGATAGCTTCTTGCCAGCTCCTGAAGGGCTGTTGTCGTATCCTCAACAATGATGACTGGCAGGTGTTCTGGAGGACTCGGGACATCTTTTTGCCAGAGGGCTGCCGAAGCACCGCGGTTCTCGATCACATCCGCTACAAAGTTATGGCCGTCTGTCCGCGACCCTTTAATAGGAACAAATAAATTTCCTGCCTCCATTTTACGTGTGTCAATGGATACACCTTTGACTTTAACATCGGCAAATTTCCGTACATCATTCAGCCCGCCAGCCATTTTCGCAATTTCCGCTAAACTTTTTTCGATCATACAGGTTTCCTCCCATGATAAAGAGAGAACACGACCTTTGTCCCTCCGTGTCCCCTTTTTCATTACGCATTATTTAGAATGTATATTTGATCTTCTGCTTTTCAGCGTGCCGCTCGATCCCGAGGTTCACCAGCTTTTCAATTAGCTGCGGATATGTGACACCCGTGTGTTTCCACAGAAGAGGAAACATGCTGAATGGCGTAAATCCAGGCATAGTATTCACTTCATTAATCAAAAACTGGCCATCCTTTGTCAGAAAAAAGTCAGCACGAACGAGACCTGAGCAATCAAGCGCCTTAAAGGCCGTGATCGCCATTTCCTTAACTTCTGCATATTGCTGTTCTGTCAATTCGGCTGGAATGATCATTGCTGTATCGCCATCTTCGTACTTCGCCTTGTAGTCATAGAAGTCTTTCTTAGGAACGATTTCACCAGCCACCGAGCATTCAGGTTCATCGTTTCCAAGGACACCAATTTCGATTTCCCGCGCGACAACACCTTGTTCAACGATGATTTTACGGTCAAATAGAAACGCTTCCTTGAATGCCACTTCAAGCTCCTGCTTGCTCGATGCCTTGCTGATCCCCACACTGGACCCAAGATTTGCAGGTTTTACAAAGCAAGGATAGCCAAGCCTCTCTTCCACAAGGGCGTATACCTTGTCGCAGTCCTTTTCCCATTCGCTGCGAAGTGCAGCTATATAATCTACTTGAGGGAGTCCGGCCTGCGCAAAAATATTCTTCATGATGATTTTATCCATCCCGGCAGATGAGGCAAGAACCCCATTTCCGACATAAGGAAGGTTCAATAGTTCAAGCAGGCCCTGAACCGTCCCGTCTTCCCCGTTCGGACCATGCAGCAGCGGAAAAATTACATCTAGCGTCCGGCTCTCTTCCTTTCCGTCAGCCTGAAATAATGCCGGTGAAAAGGAAGGCGATGGCAGATTCGAACCATCAGCGAATTCAAGCTGCTTGATGTTCTCAGCAGGTGCGCTCAGCTGCGGCCCCTTGGTCCAATCCCCTTCCTCCGTTATGTATATAGGGTAGACCTCATAATTTTCAAAATCCAATGCCTTCATCACAGCTAAAGCTGTCTGCATTGATACTTTATGTTCAGCCGATTTGCCGCCGTACAGCAGCCCAATTCTCGTCTTCATAAAATAGACCTCCAATAAAATTCAATCCGGTTATTATTTTACCACTTTATTTTTCAATTAAGGAATTGTTATCAATATTTAATATTTATACTATTTCCTGTTTGAATTGCCTGAAACCTGCAGCAAAAATAAAATTAGCAATAGGCATTCGCACCTGAAGCAATCGCCTAATTTATAATATGAATAAACTGATAATTTCGTGAAAGGAAAGATCCCTTTTTTAATGTGTCGATTATTTTGTAAAAAACCGCCGGAATTTCCAACTCGCTATGAAAATCTATACAATTCTAATAAGCTGTGAAATTAACAGGAAGCTCTTCTTAAATAAGAAAAAACGCTCAGGCTTTACCTGAACGCTGGCTATTTTACAATTAAAACTGGTGCTTTAACCCGTTTTGCGACTTTGTGGCTGACACTTCCCAGTACCATTTCCTGCAGTCCATTCAAACCGCGGCTGCCGACGACCACGACATCAAACTGGTTCTTGTTTGCATAATCAACGATCGCTGGACCTGGTTCTCCATGCAATTTTTCAAGCTTGTAGCTCAGGTTTTCTTTTTCAAGCATATCGGTTACAGGTTGAAGCCTGGCTTTTCTTTTTCCCTCTACCAATGTCTGGTCCGCATGATGAAGGATATCCTCCTTGGAAGTTTGCCCATCGACAACATAAACCACTGTTATTTCACTATCGCCATTTAGCCTGGCCAGATCTACGGCTTTTTTCGCCGCACGTACTGAATGATCTGATCCATCGGAAGCGAGCAAGATTCTTTTAAACAATCCATTCCCCTCCATTAATTCCCATTGAAAAGCACGTTGATTTGTCCACGCACTTTCTCCTATTTTCTTTAATGACCGGAAAGCTTGGCGCCTTCCTGTTTGTGAACGGCTAGTTTGTCAATCAAGTGGGAGCTTGGTTCATTCAGCCCCTGCAGGCGGACAACCGTTCCGTTCTCTCTCAATTTGAGGACAATTTTATCAATTGCCGCAACCGCTGAATCATCCCATACATGGGCATGAGTCAGGTCAATGACGACTTCTTTTGCTGTTTCTTTCCAATCAAATGATTCAAGCATATCTGTAACGGACGCGAAGAATACTTGTCCTGTTACGAAATATGTGCGACGTTTGGCTGCTACATCGAGTGTAGATGTTACTTTTACCTTTGATATTTTTGCGACAAAGAAAATCGCACTTAAAATGATTCCGGCAAATACACCTTTTGAAAGGTCATGAGTAAACACTGTCGTAACAGTCGTAGTAACCATAACTATTGTATCGGTAACAGGGGTCTTTGCGATAGCTTTGATCGATGACCAATCGAATGTTCCGATTGATACCATGAACATGACACCCACAAGGGCGGCCATCGGAATTTGGACAACGATATTTCCTAACACAAGGATCAGGAACATCAAGAATGCACCAGCAACGAGAGCAGATAGTCTGCCTCTCCCTCCAGATTTAACATTGATGACGGATTGGCCGATCATCGCGCAGCCTGCCATGCCGCCGAATAAACCGGCTACAATATTGGCAATCCCTTGGCCGCGGCTTTCTTTATTTTTATCACTAGTAGTATCTGTCATATCATCGACGATAGAAGCTGTCAGTAAGGATTCCAGCAGACCAACGATCGACAAAGCCAATGAATATGGGAAGATGATTTTCAACGTTTCAAGATTAAAAGGGACATCAGGAATCAGAAAAGTTGGCAGTGCAGATGTCAGGTTCCCCATGTCTCCCACGGTTCTTACATCACTCTTAGTTATCAGCGCAATCACTGTAATAACAATAATCGCCACAAGCGGTGATGGAACCGCTTTTGTGATGCGCGGAAAAAGATAGATGATCGCAAGCGCACCCGCTACCATCGCATACATTACCCAAGTAGCATCGACAAATTGTCCAAGCTGTGCCATGAAAATTAGAATGGCCAGTGCATTCACAAAACCGATCATAACGGAACGGGGAATGAACCTCATGAACCTCGCCAGTTTGAACACACCAAACAGAATCTGCAGGACACCTGTCAAAATCGTAGCGGCCATCAAATATTGTAAACCATGGTGGGCAACAAGCGTCACCATCAACAGCGCCATCGCACCAGTTGCTGCTGAAATCATGCCTGGGCGGCCGCCGACAATCGCGATTGTGACAGCAATAGCGAAGGAAGCGTAAAGCCCAACCATCGGGTCCACACCGGCAATAATCGAAAAAGCGATCGCTTCAGGAATCAAAGCAAGTGCAACGACAATCCCTGCAAGGATATCTCCTTTTACATTGCCAAACCATTGTTCTTTTATTGTTTTAGTAGTCAAGAAAACACCCCTTAATATGATTTTTTTCATGGCTTCCTACTCTCAAGCAAGCCGGGTCCGTGATAAACAGGATTTATCATAACACAAATCAAAAAACAGGCAACCCATATTGTAAACGGTGTATTATCATGTTTCCTTTGCAATTCGACTAATAGCTTCATTTTTCTCATTTCTACGTTGAAATCCTAAAATTATAAAATGAGAATCCACCTTGTTCATGATTTCAGCGAAAACAGGGTTCCTTTAAAAATCCAAATTAAACAAAACAAAGTCCTGCAGCTGACTAACTGCAGGACTTTGTTTCAAGCAATCGGTGTGCATATTTCAATATAGTGCCCATCCGGGTCAACTGCATAGGCAATGACCTGGCCCCATGGTTTTTCGGTTGGTTCGAGCAGGATCGAGACACCGGCGGCACGCAGTTTTTCTACGGCGCCCTGGACATCTTCTGTTGCAGATTCCTTCATAAAGTCTTTCCAGCTCGATAGTTCAAAATCGCTTGTTTAGTGCAGGAATAAATCCCGTCACTGATGAGCTTGCCTAGTGGCGAAGCGGTTCCAGCATAGGCAATTAGCTCTCCTTGCTGCGTCGCTGCGATACAGATGCTGTCGGTTGAAATACCAGCTGACTGGCCAGCATCGCTAGTACTGCTTCCTTGCAGCTCCTGTATTACCCTTATTTTCGCCTCAGCTGCAGTCATTGCGCTCTGGATGAACGCTTCTTCCGAGATTCGGCCATTAATGAACAGCCATGTATTGATATTTCTTGGACTCTCCCGATGCGTATTGCCTGCAGAGACCATAATGAAGATAGAAACTTCCCCGTTCTTAAAAAAACGGTGTGCGACGGATTCCGCAGGAACAGCCGTCATCATCGCAACCGTCTCGCTCGGCAGGAAACCATTCGCCTGCAGAAACTCAGCCATTTCTGCTTTATGGTCACTGCAATCATAATCCATCGGAACCACCCGGTGGACGAAGGAATTATGCCAGCCAATCCCGGCACCCGTAATTCCAGAAGACATTGTCCTCAATTTCGCCGGTGTCTTTAGTGCAATCCGGTCTGATCCAATGTCAAGATACGATGCGTCTATTTGGAAATTGGCTGCTTGATTGCCGTCTGATTTAGGAACGAGCAGCAGCTGTGGCCGGGCAATTTCAGGATGCGGATGATTTTTGACCTTTGTCTTGTAAACAGCCTTGATTCGCTCTTCTTTTAAAACCTCAGCAGGAGTATCAACAATCAGTACCTCGCCATTTTCCATTAGCAGTAGCCTGTCGCAGTAAAGCGAGGCTAGATTCAAGTCATGAAAAATCGAGACCACCGTCAACTCCTCTTCTGCCGCCCATTTTTTTAGCAAATCCAACAGCTCTTTTTGAAAGCTAAGATCCAGATGGTTCGTCGGCTCATCAAGCAGCAGAATCCTCGGCTGCTGTGCCAGTGCCTGCGCAAGATAGACTCGTTGCCTTTCGCCCCCGGACAGTTCAACAATTGATTTTTCCTGCAGATGGGTGATCCCTGTCTGTTCCATCACTTTGAGAACAATCTGCTCATCTTCCTCACTCCAGCTGTGGAACCAGCCTTTCTGGTGCGCATAACGGCCAAGCGAAACGGTTTCTTTCACACGATATGGGAACGCCTGGTCGGAATGCTGCGGCAGGACCGCCATCATCCTCGCCAGCTGCTTCGGTGAATACTGAGTCAACGGCCGGCTATCCAGCTCGATGGCACCTTTTCTGAATTCCAATGCACCGCTGATCATTTTTAACAGCGTCGTTTTCCCGCTTCCGTTCGGACCAAGAATTCCGAAAAGCTCCCCGTGGCCAACCTGAAAGGAGATGCCCTTCAGCACCTCGCCGCCTGCGTATCCGCCAGTTAAGCCATTCACAGTAATCATCGTCCAGCACTTCTTTCTCTGCGATTTCTCATTAAAATCAACGCAAAAACCGGAGCACCGATTAATGCTGTAATCACACCAATTGGCAATTCTGATGGAGCAATAATCGTCCGCGAGATTAGATCGGCTAGAATCAGAAATCCCCCGCCAATCAGCACCGATAATGGCAGTAAATGGCGATGGTCAGGGCCCCAGATAGTCCTTGTTAAATGTGGAATAACCAGGCCGACAAAGCCGATCGTTCCTGACACTGCAACAGCCGAACCGGTCAAAAGTGAACCGGACAGCAAAATCAACAGCTTGCGGCGCTCGACGTTGACACCGAGATGCTGTGCCCGCTCTTCTCCAAAGGACATCGCATTTAACTCCCTCGTATTTGCCAGCAATATCACCAGTCCGATAAGGAAGAAAGGAAAAATGATTTTTATATATTCCCAGCCGCGCATCGAGACACTGCCAAGCAGCCAGCCAATAATTTGCCGCAGCTCCTCGCCAGATAGGGCAATCATCAATGAAATGAATGATCCAAGAAAGGAACTTAAAATGATTCCAGTTAATATAATTGTCTCCACCCTAAGCAGTCTGTCGACTTTTCGGGCAAAAAATAGCACAAACAACACAGTGGCAAATGCGAACAGAATGCTAAGCATCGGCAGGGTGAATGCTCCAACCATAGGCAGTGACACGCCAAAAAAAAGCGTTGCAACTGCTCCAATGGAGGCACCCGAAGAAATTCCAAGCGTATACGGGTCGGCAAGCGGGTTTCGCAGCAGACCCTGAAATGCAGAGCCGGCGATTGCAAGTGACGCACCAACTAGGCCTGCCAGCAAAACACGCGGCAGCCTAATTTCCATGACAATACTAGCATGCATTGGATCGATCCCCTGTCCCTGTAACCGGAAAATATCTGTAAAAATGATTTCTATAATAGTAGAGACAGGAATGGCTACCGTTCCAATTGCGATCCCGAGCAGCATCGAGCTGATCAAGAATGCCATCGCAAATACATAGGCTATTCCTTTATTATGTAAAACGATCCGGGTAAATGGCCTCATTTGCTCCCCCCATTTTTTCGAAAAATAACAAAAAGACATCTCCATCTGAAGCGGAGATGTCCGAGTAAGCAAATGTTTTTACAAAAAAGACATAAAGCTTGTCGACACCTCCCTATCCTCGTAGGTTGGCTTGGTGCAATGGACAGGCAGGTCTCCTGGCTTATGGTCAATGCTCGCTGTGCCTTCCCATACATTTGTACAGTGGCATTTCTCAGCTTGCTCCCATTTACAGTGGCGGGACCGCGTTGGATTTTCACCAACCTTCCCTATTAAGTCTCGTTAAAAAGACACCTGTTCATTTCAATATGCAATGATCCATTCCAGCTCATTATACACGATCTTCCAACAATCGCGGC
This sequence comes from Mesobacillus subterraneus, assembly GCF_000934845.1. Classification (GTDB taxonomy): domain Bacteria; phylum Bacillota; class Bacilli; order Bacillales; family Cytobacillaceae; genus Mesobacillus; species Mesobacillus stamsii. The sequence continues at coordinate 24,140 of NZ_JXIQ01000065.1, read as the reverse complement.
AATAATTTTGTTGTTCTACTTATTGTGCAAGCAAGCTCCATTCCTTTAACTTTTTATCAAAAACAATTCTGCCGTCCGGTTGGCTGCGACTTGCTTCTTTGTATTCATCATGCATGTCATCCATGTCGGCAAAATCTCCGATAATCCAGATTGGTATTTCCATCCTGTTGCGGTTCTGTTGCATATGTTTCAGCGAAAGCACAGCCCCTTCCTTCAAAGCAGGGATCAACGCTTTAAGAATTTCTTTGCTTACTGATGGATAAGACTTTTTTTTGCGGATTCCAAGCAGCATTTTTTCCGGCTTCATTTCTCCGAGTTTGCTTGATAGAACATCGCCAAGCATGCGGTAAAAGTCATTGAAATTGCGATAATAGATCTTGTTGAACCAGCCATCTTCATTGGACAAATAAACAAACCGATTATTAAGCTGATTGTAAAATGGCAGCTTCAAATGATGCTTGATATGTCCAAGATAAAGGAGTTCGGCTATTTCTTGGGCGGTCAGCACGTTCAGCGCTTCCACTTCCTCAAAATCAATCCAGCAAAAGTCACCGAATGCATGTACATTCGCTTGTGCCAGCTTTTCAGCATTGTTTCCAGGTACATATTCAAATAAAGTATGACTGTTAAATTCGCCATCCTCATAGCGATGCTTCAACAGCAACAGATGGGCAAATGGATCTTGTAACGACTTGAAAAATTCATGAAATTCGATTCCATGCGAAAGCACATAATGGTCCCGTTCGTTCATGTGGAGATATAGTAAATCCCTGCTATAAGGATGGTTCCTTTTCAACTGCAAAACCTCCTGGAGAATTCTAAGCTTCAGAACGACAGCTTCTTCCATTCTAACAAAAACGCAGGGAAATATCTTTCTTCCGAGTCATAAATATTATCCACTCCCCCTATAAAAAGAATCCCCTTGTTACAGAAACCAAACCCTCCCATCATTCGTCTAATCCATATCTGAGTCGATTCCCGAGTCAGGGGTTGTGAGCGTTAGCGTTGTCTGTTAACATAAAATGGTAGGAACTTTGCCTTTAGGGAAAACGAAACCAGATAGTCGATTATTAGGAAAACGAATGGAACCGGGTGGAGCGAATGGATACAACGACTAAAAAATATGATCGTTTTGATTGGACACTGACACTGCTCCTATTGCTGTTTTTTCTAACCAGCTGCCTTGCGATTTATAGCGCTCAGAAAACCGGGCAATATATTGGGCAGAACTTTTTAAGTAGGCAAATATTCTGGTATATCGTTGGTTCAGGAATCATTGCAGTAGTCATGATGTTTGACAGTGAACAATACCGTAAACTCTCCTGGTATTTATATGGATTCGGGATTTTTCTGCTCATCTTCCTATTTTTCGCCCCTGCCAGCATTGCTGAAGAAAGAAACGGGGCAAAAAGCTGGTTTTTCATCGAACCACTTGGATCATTCCAGCCATCTGAATTCATGAAAGTCTTTTTGATTCTAGCCTTGAGCAGTGCCATCTATGCCCATCATCAAAACCATCCTAGCAGGACCCTCCAAACTGATTTCCTGCTGTTCGTCAAACTTGGAGTCATTACCGCCTTGCCGCTGGGACTGATTTTAATGCAGCCTGATCTCGGAACATCTCTTGTAATCATAGCGATTTTTACTGGAATCATCCTCGTCTCAGGCATCACCTGGGCTATCATCCTGCCTCTCTATGGAAGCGGAGCCGCAATAGGAGCCAGCATTCTTTATCTCGTCATTTGGAAGCCGGAAATTCTGAAAGAATATCTCGGAGTAAAAACGTATCAATTTGGCCGCATCTATGCCTGGCTTGATCCGGAGAGCTACCCGGAATACGGTTACCATCTGTTGAAATCCCTTAGTGCGATTGGCTCTGGCATGCTGACAGGAAAAGGAATCAATGGCAGTGAAGTCTATATTCCCGAAAGCCATACGGACTTTATTTTCAGCGTCATTGGTGAAGAATTTGGCTTTATCGGCGGCAGTTTTGTTATCAGCCTTTATTTCCTGCTCATCTACCACCTGACCAAAACAGCACTGGATACGAATGACCCTTTTAACATTTATATTAGTACAGGGGTTATCAGCATGATTGCCTTCCATGTCTTTCAAAATATCGGAATGACCATTCAGCTGCTGCCGATTACGGGGATCCCGTTGCCTTTCATCAGTTATGGCGGAAGTTCGTTGATGGGCAATATGATGGCAATGGGGCTGATCTATGGGATAAGGTTCCATCATAAAACCTATATGTTTGCTTCAAAAGACAGAAGTTTCGGTCTGTAATTTGATGGGATCATAAACAAAAAAAGGCTGAGCAACTCAGCTTTTTTTCATGGAATGATGGCGGATCGCTTGTCAGGCCTTACCATATGGCTTCAGTGCTTCTTCTTTATTTTACCGATCCCAAACCTCATTATGTAGTTAACTAAAATTGTCGATGAAAAATATGACGAGAAGAACGATGAAGGCATAAAAACTAAGATGCAGCAGTATAGTAGTGAAAAAATCTTTCAGTTTGTCAAATGAAAAAGGTTCACTTTTTCTTACCCTTGCTCTCATATCCAGCTTATCCTCCCTAGAAATACTATCCATTAAGTCCATTTTTTTCTTTTTATCATAGCATAATTTGGGGGAATTGTGACGGAAATCTCAGCCGCAGGGCAGCAAGATCATAAAAATTGTCCCCTTTCCTTCTTCACTCTCGACCTTGATTTTGCCCCTCATTCTTTGGATGATATCATAGGAAATCGTCATCCCGAGCCCAGTACCTTTTTCCTTTGTTGAGTAGTATGGATGACCGAGCCGGGCGAGCTGTTCCTTTGTCATGCCAATGCCCTCGTCCCGAAATTGGATCCTTACATAACCCTTATCAACCTTAGCAAGGATATAAATACTGCCTCCTGAAGGCATTGCCTCAATCCCATTTTTCAGGATATTGACAAATACCTGCCTGATTTCATGGGCATCCCCTTTAATGCAAAGACTATTATCAATTGCTTCTACCAGCTCTGTGTTTCTGAGATGAGAATAGGACCTCATGAACGCGGTCGTTTCTTTCAAAATGGTGCTTAGGTCGATTGGATTCATGGACCCTGTATTTGGTTTGGCCAGCGCCAAAAAGTTATTGATGATTGTCTGGGTCCTGTCAAGCTCTTGGAGAGAAATGGAAATGAAAAGATTCTGATCGTCACTCAGGTTCCTATCTCCCTGCAAAACTTGCATGAAGCCTCTGATTGTCGTCATTGGATTGCGGATTTCATGGGCGACGGATGCAGCCAGCTGACTGATGGCCGAGAATTTTTCTGCCTTATGTAGATCATGCATCAGCTTAAGCTGTAAGTTGGTCATTTCCATGATATAAATGATAAACGATAAAGCAAGGAAGGAAACAAGTGAAAAGACGAGTAAATACATCCAGGCATCGGCATGGCCAGATTTGATCAATGCAGCAAGCCTTGTAGGGGTTATTAAACTATAGACAAAAATACCTAGAACGATTTTCCTGCTGACCGTCGATTTATTATAAGTCTTTTCCAACGCAAAAAACAAAAGGAAGATGATCCCGTAGTTGATGGTTATAACTGGGAGTCTGTCGAAGTCCATCAGGCTTTGCAGTAGCAATAGTGCCGCTATCAAGAGAAGTCCATCCTTCTTGCCTAAATAGAAGAAAGCGATAAAGATAGGTATCAGCTTGAAATCAAACTCCATGCCTTCTTGGAATTTGACAGGCAATGCCATTGTCACGAGCAGCGTCACAAGGATTGCCATTTTAAAGATTTGTTTCTTATAATCCGAACGCTTTTGCATCCACAAAAAATTGTACATGAAGCCAAGTGAAAGCATCATCAAAAAATGCAAAATCAAATCTTTTATGAAATCTATCATTGTATCCCCCGGGATTCTATGATTATGAAAAATTGCCTAGTACTATTATCTACCGGATAGGACGATTGATCAACGGAAAATTCTGAAATCCCTCCAAATTAGATGGAATCCCACTGCTAACTAATTATTCCAGCTACAACAAGACGCGCACCAAAAAAACAAGCCCTGATCAGATCAGGGCTTGTTTGTATGGGCTAATCCGTTATTATAATTTTGTAACGTTAGCTGCTTGAGGTCCACGAGCACCTTGCTCAACGTCGAAAGATACTTCTTGGCCTTCTTCAAGAGACTTGAAGCCTTCGCCTTGGATAGCTGAGAAGTGTACGAAAACGTCCTCTCCACCTTCACGCTCGATGAATCCGAAACCTTTTTCTGCGTTGAACCATTTTACTTTACCGTTTTCCATTTTTGTTGCCTCCTAGTGTGATATCCACACAATTTGTTACTATTCTTGTTTCAGTTAATCCAGGCGAATCAAGCAGTGCATGTTCTTTCCTTGCATACCGAACAAAAATAATCCTCCTTAATAATAACAGACCAGGAAGCGAAGTGCAAGTATTAAGGGAATTAGGAAATTTGTGAAAACCAAAAAACAGCTGTTATTTACAAATGGGAACGTTAAAAATGTGATATAATAAGGTGAATATGAAAGGGCGTGGCTAATTGAAAAGCGCAAGCAACCTTTATAAGTCTGGTCAATCTGTCAGTATCAAAGAAACCGGTGAAAAAGTGACTATTATGAAATCTCAATATGTAAAAAACATGAAAAGATACTCATACACAGTTAAAGAGTATCCGGCCACCTTCTATTTTGAGGAAGAATTATTAAAAATCTAGGTATTGAAAAGTGTGCCAAGGCGAGCACGCTTTTTTTTTACTTTATACTAACTGATAAACAAACGCAAACCTTATCAACCATCTTTACATCATTTATATGTTCTCCACACAACCTGTCCTAATTAGGCGTTGGTTCCTCCGAAAACATTTGGATCCTTCCTGGACTGCTCCATATACAGCGTCCCATTCTTCTTCTAAAAACTTTGCCAGATCGAGCATGCCAAATTCCCCTGCTTTTGCTAAAACAAAGTCCCAAAAGTTATGTTTCTTGTGCTTTCTTTTCTGACCGCTTTTCTCCTATTTATTTTTGCACTTTTTCTGATGTCCTTCCAAGATCTCCGTCCTGCCCTTCTTTTTAGAGTAGCTTATTTTTTCGTTCCTTCTCGTTTACCGAGCACGAACATGACCAACCCCAATTTTAAATTTTCGGCAAAAAGGCCTCAACCTTTTTAAAAATCAATCCAGCTTGAATCCCAACTACTATCATATTTTGAAATAACTGGTATATTGTAACGTCAATTGGCATTACCGAGATGTGAACTGGTGATGAAACCACTCCAACCGTCGATAAATTCCCTCTAACCGTCGATAAAACTGCCACAACCGTTGATATTTTCTCTCTAACCGTCGATAAAACCGCCACAACCGTTGATATCTGCGATCAGCCTGTAGCCCCTTCAGCATTCTGTGTCGAGTTTATCTGTGTACAAGTAATCGTTCACACCCAGCTGGACAAGCTGTAAGAGTTTCTCAGCAGGTGTTCTTTTACTAGCTTAATTAGTTCGGACAACTCATCTCTTTTCTTCTGCGACAGAATAAATAGACAGAAAATTATTTAATTATGTATATTTTAAATTTACAAATTTTTCAGATATATTTATAATATACATACTATGAATACAGGAGGAGGAATGGGAGATTCATTATTTATTATTCACTAATTTAGGGAGGGAAAAGGAATGACTACGAATGCGCCAATGATAAAAAAACAAACTACGAAGATGGAAAACTCCATTGATTACTCAGCGATTGTCCAGTCTGAAAAATTCCAGCAGCTGCTAAAGGAAAAAAGAAACTTTTTGCTGCCGTTTTCTTTATTTTTTTTAGCATTTTACTTTACGCTTCCTATTCTGACCGCTTACTCTACCGTTTTAAATACACCTGCTTTTGGTGCGATTAGCTGGGCTTGGGTATTTGCATTTGCTCAATTTATCATGACATGGTCTTTGTGCATCATTTATACAAAACGTGCCGCTAAATTTGATGAAATTGTCGAAGAAATAAAAAGCAAGTACGCCAGGGGGAATCTTTCTTGAATACATTGGCATTTACCTTGTTTCTTTTAATCGTTGGACTCACTCTTGTCATTACTTATTTCGCTTCGAAGCGTACTAAGACTACAAGCGATTTTTATACCGCTGACAGCAGTTTGACTGGTTTTCAAAACGGTCTTGCTATCGCAGGCGATTACATGTCTGCTGCATCTTTCCTTGGTATAGCTGGGATGATTGCCCTGTCTGGTTTTGATGGCTTCTTTTACAGTATCGGCTTTCTTGTTGCTTATCTGGTAGTCCTTTATCTGATTGCTGAGCCACTCAGAAACTTAGGAAAGTATACAATGGCTGATATGATTGCTGCTCGTTTTGATGATAAAAAAATTCGTGGTGTGGCAGCTTTAAATACCATTACTATCTCTATTTTTTATATGATTGCACAGTTAGTTGGGGCAGGTGCACTTATTAAATTATTATTGGGGATCGATTATCTGTATTCTGTGTTGATTGTCGGTGCGCTAATGACTGTTTATGTTGTGTTTGGCGGAATGACCGCCACCAGCTGGGTACAGATCGTAAAAGCCGGTCTGCTAATGATCGGCACATTCATTATTTCGATTATCGTCTTTGCGAAATTTGACTTCAGTGTCCTTAATATGTTCAATGAAATGAAAACGGCTACACCGCTTGGAGATAGCTTTCTTAATCCTGGGAACAAGTTCACAAGTCCTTTGGATACCATTTCCTTGAATCTGGCACTTATTCTCGGTACTGCAGGCCTGCCGCATATTCTGATCCGTTTCTTTACTGTAAAAGACGCGGTGACTGCACGAAAATCAGTTGTGTATGCAACCTGGATCATCGGAGTATTTTATGTTATGACCGTTTTCCTCGGCTTTGGCGCAGCAGCTTTCGTTGGATACGATAATATTGTCGCCGCAAATGCAGCTGGCAATATGGCTGCTCCTCTGCTTGCACAAGCGCTCGGTGGCGATTTCCTGTTTGCGTTTATTTCGGCTGTAGCATTCGCTACGATTCTTGCAGTAGTTGCCGGCCTTGTCCTTTCAGCTGCCTCCGCCTTTGCCCATGACTTTTATGGACATATCATGCGCCGAGGGCAAGCTACCGAAAGAGAGCAGATGGTTGCAGCAAAACTCGCTTCCGTTGGTGTTGCAGTCCTATCTATCATCCTTGCCTTATTTGCCCAGAAGCTAAATGTGGCTTTTCTTGTCGCATTGGCCTTCGCAGTTGCTGCGAGTGCAAACTTGCCTGTTCTTATCTTTACAATTTTTTGGAAGCGCTTTAACACCACTGGGGCTATTACCGGAATGTTGGTTGGACTGATTAGTTCCCTGTTCCTCGTGGCAATCAGTCCGAATGTCTGGTCACCAGAAGCAGGTGCAGCCATCCTTGTCGGTGATCCACTGATCAGCCTGACCAATCCTGGAATCATTTCCATTCCTCTAGGCTTTCTCAGCGCTTATCTTGGAACGGTTCTGTCCACTAAAAAAGAGGATGCTAAGAAATATGATGAAATTCTGGTAAAAGCAAATACAGGTCTTTAATCACAAAAAAGAGCAAGCAAAAAACCGTTCCCTAATTAGGAACGGTTTTCTTAATTAATGGCCTCCCAGATAGGCCATTTTAATTTGTTCGCTTGCATTTAATTCATCTGGCGTGCCAGATAGGACAACGCGGCCGGTTTCGATGACATAGGCTCTGTTGGCGATCGACAGGGCCATATGGGCGTTCTGCTCGACAAGCAGGATTGTTGTTCCGGTTGCATTGATTTCCTCGATGATTCTAAAAATCGTTTTCACAAGCAATGGTGCAAGGCCCATTGACGGCTCATCGAGTACTAGCAGCCTTGGTCGCGCCATCAAGGCGCGCCCCATAGCCAGCATTTGCTGTTCACCGCCTGACAGGGTGCCCGCTAACTGTTTTCGGCGTTCCATAAGCCTTGGAAAAAGCTCAAACACTCGGCCAAAATCCTCTTTTATTCCTTCCTTATCTTTTCTAAGGTATGCCCCTAAATCGAGATTTTCCTCAACGGTCATATTAGCAAAAACTCGGCGCCCCTCCGGCACATGAGAGATTCCCATTTTTACGATCGATTGTGCTGCCTTTCCGGCAATCGATTGGCCTTCATAAATGATCTGTCCCTGCTTAGGCTTTAAAAGCCCAGAAATGGTTTTGAGCAGAGTGCTTTTACCTGCACCATTTGCTCCAATCAAAGTAACAATTTCCCCTTGATTAATTTCCAAGGATACCCCTTTCAAAGCTTGTATATTTCCATAATAAACATTGATTCCTTCTACCTTCAGCATTATGAAACCTCCTCCCCCAGGTACGCTTCGATCACCTTCGGATTATTCCTAATTTCTTCAGGTGTACCGTCGGCAATCAGCTGGCCGTGATCCAATACATATATCCGCTCGCATACTCCCATAACAAGTCCCATATCGTGTTCTATCAGCAGAACTGTCAAATCAAACTTTTCACGAATTAGCGCAATAAGGTTCATCAGTTCTTTTGTTTCCTGGGGATTCATCCCTGCCGCCGGCTCATCCAGCAGCAGCAATTTGGGATTCGCAGCGAGAGCCCGGGCAATCTCCAAACGCCGTTGCTGCCCATATGGGAGGTTATTCGCTTTTTCATCCTTATAACGGTCAAGCCCAAAAATTTTAAGGAAGGCTACCGCTTTTTCATCCATCTCTTTTTCACCGGAAAAATGAGACGGCAACCGGAAAATCGAACTTAGGATAGAATGCTTTGCAAGGGAATGGTATGCCACTTTTACATTATCAATCACGGATAACTCCCCAAATAGGCGGATATTCTGAAATGTTCGGCTGATGCCTTTCCTTGTTATTCTATACGGTGCCAGGTTATGAAGCTTTTCTCCGTTCAGAAGAATGCTCCCTTCTGTTGGTACATAAACTCCTGTGAGAAGGTTGAAGAAAGTGGTTTTCCCAGCGCCGTTCGGGCCAATGAGACCGACAAGCTCTCCTTGGAACAGTTCAACATTGACATCGGCCACTGCTCTCAGGCCGCCAAACCTGATTCCGGCATTATCTACTTTAAGCAACGGTGTGCTTTGAGTCATCTTGTGTTCCTCCTTCAGCTGCCTTTCGCTTCTTAAACAGGGAAGTAATTTCACGTGTTCCCATTAAGCCTTGTGGCCTGTACAGCATCGTAACGATCAGAACAAGGCTATAAATGATCATCCTCGTCTCAGGATATTCCTGCAAGAATGTTGAAATAATTGTGAGCAGGATTGCAGCAATGACAGAACCCGAAAGGCTTCCAAGCCCGCCGAGTACGACGAAAATCAGGATATCAAATGATTTTAGAAAGCCGAAATTGGATGGCTGAATAATGTAAAAATTGTGGGCATAGAGCGCCCCAGCTATCCCTGCAAAGAAAGCACCGATCGCAAATGCAACTACTTTATAAAGAGTTGTATTGATTCCCATTGCATCGGCAGCCGTTTCATCTTCCCTTATGGAAATACAGGCCCGGCCATGAGTTGAATTAGTGAAGTTGACAATGACGATAATCGCAATTAGCATACAGGTAAACGCCCAACCCCATGTGGTTAAATGCGAAACCTGCATGCCGCTTGCCCCACCGACATAGTCGACATTAAGAAGCACAATCCGGACAATTTCTCCGAATCCTAATGTAGCGATCGCAAGATAATCCCCCTTCAGGCGCAAGCTCGGAATACCAATGAGAAGTCCTGTAAATGCAGCCGTTAGCCCCGCTACTATGATCGCGGCAGCAAAAGGAAGCTGCAGCTTCATCGTAATGATAGCTGATGCGTAGGCTCCGACAGCTAAGAACCCGGCATGGCCTATTGAAAATTGGCCCGTAATCCCTATAATAAGGTGCAAGCTGACGGCAAGGATAATGTTGATCGCAACAAATATAATTGTATTTACATAGAAACCATTTAGCATACCTGTGATTATCAATGCTTGTATGATTCCGAACGCGGCCAGAGACAGCAGGATAAAGAACCAGAAGCTTTTTGATTGCTTGAAAAGTTTCATACCTAGTCCTCCCCTTTACACTTTCTCTTTTATGTTTTTCCCGAACAAACCAGACGGACGGAAAATCAAAATAAGGATAAGGACGATAAAGGCAACTCCATCACGCCATAATGAATAACCAAATGCTGAAACAAGCGCCTCGATGACCCCAAGCAGCAGGCCGCCGACCATCGCTCCAGGAATGATGCCGATCCCGCCAAGAACTGCGGCGACAAAAGCCTTCAATCCAGGGATAATTCCCATTAGCGGTTCAATTTTAATATAGTAAGTACCGAAAATAACGCCAGCTGCACCTGCAAGTGCAGAACCAATCGCAAATGTTGCCGAAATTGTATTATCAACATTTATCCCCATTAGCTTGGCTGCCTCTGCATCATAGGAGACTGCGCGCATCGCCTTACCGATTTTTGTCTTATGAACGATAAATTGGAGAATAACCATAAGTGCTACAGATACACCAAGAATAAATAGAGATTGGCTCGAAATAGATAAACCAAAAATGTCAATCGTTTCTTTTGGCAGCACATCTCCTGGATATGCTTCTGGTTGCGCACCGCGGGCATAAATGACGCCATACTCAATCAGCAGCGATACTCCAATTGCTGTGATCAACGCCGCTATGCGAGTTGCATTCCGCAGAGGCTTATATGCAACACGTTCGATGAGCATTCCGAACAAAGCGCAAGCTGCCATGGATATTAACAGTGCTGGGAAAAAGGATAATTCCAATATTTTAATAGCATAGAAGCCCACAAAGGCCCCTACCATAAAAACGTCTCCATGTGCAAAATTAATTAATTTTACGATGCCATAAACCATTGTATAGCCCAAGGCAATCAAGGCATAAATGCTGCCCAACGAAATTCCATTCACCAATTGCTGTACAAGTTCCATAATGAACTCCCCTTGAATGCATTTTCAATTCAGTGTTTTTTTAAAATGGGGCTAAAATAAGTAAGAAAAGGAGGACATCGACAGCCCCCCTTTTCCATCTCCTGCTTATTCAGGAGCCACGTTTGTTTTGAAGTTTTGCTGGCCATCTTCATAAACAAGAATGGCAGCAGATTTAATAGGGTCATGGTTTTTATCTAATGTAAGTTTGCCGGAAACTAATTGGAGATCTTGTGTTTCCTCTAATGCCGCTTGGATCTTTGCCGGGTCAGTGCTTCCCGCGCGCTTAATTGCATCTGCAAGATAGTATGCTGTGTCATAGCCAAGCGCTGCAAAGGCGTCCGGGCTCTTGCCATCGTACTTGCCTTTGAATGCTTCTACAAATTTCTGAATATTCTCTGATTTGTCTCCAGACGAATAGTGATTGGTAATATATGTGTTATTAAGAGCCTCTCCTCCAGCGATTTCTATCAGCTTAGGAGAATCCCAGCCATCTCCACCCATGAAAGGAACATCAATTCCAAGTTCACGAGCCTGCTTAATGATTAAACCAACTTCTTCATAGTAACCCGGCAGAAAGATGAAATCCGGATTTGCTGATTTGATTCGAGTCAAAGTAGCGCTGAAATCTGTATCCTTAGCCACATAAGCTTCCTCAGCCACAATTTCTCCCTTGTATGCTTTTTTGAATGAAGCTGCAAGCCCTTTTGAGTAATCACTTGCACTGTCAATGAATATAGCAGCTTTTTTCGATCCCAAGTCTTTTTCTGCAAAATTCGCTGCTACTGTCCCCTGGAACGGGTCAATGAAGCAAGTCCTGAACACATAATCATTCAGCTTGCCGTCTTTATTCGTGATATCAGGATTTGTTCCAGTTGGAGTAATAAGCGGAACTTTGTTATCCTGGGCCACTTGCACCTGGGCAAGGGTATTTGTTGAAGTAGCTGCACCTATGATGGCCACTACCTTATCCTGGTTAACCAGCTTGATTGCGCCATTGGTTGCTTCTGCAGCATCTGATTTGTTATCTACTTTTACAAGCTCAATTTTTTTGCCGTCAATCCCGTCTTTATTGATTTCTTCCAGAGCGAGTTCTAGGCCTTCTGAAATGGATTGTCCATAAGATGCCACCCCGCCAGAGAGTTCAATGTTTGCGCCGACTTTAATCGTGTCGCTCGACCCTCCGCTGCTCTGTGTCCCGCCACAGCCAGCCAGTGCCCCGGCTATTAACGAAAACGAAAGAAAAATCCCAGCCAATCTTCTTTTTCTCATTTCTTTTCCCCCTAAAAACTTGATATCACAATTTTGTCAATAAAACTAATATTCACACAAATTGTACATTATTCTAGTATGTTTCGTCTAGTACTAAAATATTTTTTACAATCATCTCTTTTCCCCTCGTCGCAAAAAAGGGGAAATAAAAATATTATTTCCTTCCATTTTTTATACAACCAATCTGCACTTATAATAAACTTACAATGGAAGAAAGGCGGAGATTACCACTTAATCAAAAAACAAGTTTTAAGGTAAAATAAGGAAATTCATCAACTCCTTGTGATAGAAAACCTTTGAGAAATAATAGATTATGTCTTACAATGTGAATAATGATGATAGGACATGCCATTTTCTTATAATGGCCTCTGGAAACAATTGATTGATAAGAACCTGACAAAAGAAGAAATGCGAAAAACACTGAAGTTTTCTCCCTCCAAAATTGCTAAAATGGGAAAAGGGGAGAATGTATCAATGGACGTGATCGAGCGTGTATGCAGCCATTTCCAATGCTCCATCGAAGAAGTTGTACAGTACATACAAGAAGGGGAGGATGAACACGATGAACGAGGAAATCTTGAAGCAAATTCTATCTGAAATTAAAGGGGTGAAACACGGGCAGGAACAACTAGAAAAGAAAATGGAAGCACGCTTCAACACGGTAGATAACCGCCTAGAAAGCATCGAGCAAACGCTAGTGCGAATGGAAGCCGACCAGCCGGAAGATATCACGGCCCTGCTTAAACAGATCAACGGCAAACTTGAGGATAAAGACTATGACGTTCAGGCCCTTAACAAGCGAGTTTTCAAAGTAGAATCAGAAATCGAAAAAATAACGCAGCAATAACGTTCATTCCGGTGGGCGTTTTTTTAATACGTCCAAAGTTGGCTGCATTGACTCGCAAACTTGGCGAGTGAGATGGAGGACTAAGCAGAATTGTCGAGTCCACAATTTCGTGGAGTCAAACCCAAGACATAAGACACATTATGCAAACTACATACATACTTTGTTCCCTTGGTTAATTTAAAACCTTCACGATGTTTTTCAGGCACTTCTTTTACTTTATTTGGCATCATAACATCAATGATACACAGATGAATGGTGCATTCAGATAAAATATTCACAGCTTCTACACCATCGTTTGCTTCAAGAACTGTATAACCCTCTTTTTTTAAATAGATTGCGACAAGTTCCCTAATGAAAAGATTGCCCGTACCGTCATGATCGAAAAGGGTAAATGTACCATTTTTATTTGGTTCCGGTATGGTTTCCGGACTGGTCGTATTCATACGTTGTCAAGCGGTCATATTCATCGGTTACCTTTGTCAGGTTGTCATTGGCATCATGTTCATATCGTCGAGTAACTCCCCCAACCGTTTCTGGTGAGGTTCCCAATAGAATCATATATTTTCCATACATTGTTGCCATTCGGATCTGTACTGTTGATAACGTAGTTTCCTAGAGAATCGTAGGTCAATTTTGAACGAATGGATCCAATTTGGGCTTTGGCTGCATCGAACCAATCAGTTCCAGTCTGATCTTTAGACTGATAATATATCGTTAACGATTTAAAATCCTTCGAAGTCGCAAATCTTAAGGAAACGTGTTGCCAATCATGAGATTTACTCTTATCAAAATCACCGTTTACCCATTGAATAGTACCATCTGTATAATTAATAGCTACATTCATCTGATAAAGACCTGCAGAAGCAGTAGGAGCATCAACTTTTGAAAACCCGGATACGGTAATATCCTTTCCGGCTGTACCATTCACTTTCAGTTCCTGGCGAATAAACTTGTCCACTCCACGCTGTCCGGTCAACTCGATGGATTTGGCTCCTGTATAAGCTGTAGTAGAATCTACTCCATCGGAAAATGTTAGGGTTCCTGGTAAGTACCAGCCGTCAGGCACTCCATTGTTTTCCGAATCAAATTCAAAATTGCTGTTTTCGATTAGGTTAAACGCCCCGTAATACTCCTCCTCAATTTGTAGGCCGTCAAAGAAGTAATCTCCATTTCCGGCATTGACATACGCCTTTAGCGTCATGAAGGTTGTATCGACCGGAAGATCTTCCGGGTTGATGACAAAGTGCATCCTTTCCACGCCGGTTGTCCCTTTCAGCATGGCGCTGCTTACCGTCTGGGTCGTCTGTCCGCTTGCGTTGCCGCCGGTGATCACAAGCTTGGCATTTGAATTTGTGTTGGTGGTTTTGATATATCCGCTGACTACATACTTCTTTTTCGGATCATAGGCAACCCGGTCACTTTCGACGGCTACAGCTGTGGACGGATTCGAAATTTGATTTGTTTTGAACCTAATTTCGCCTTCTGTACGGCAGCCCCGCTGTTGTCATACGTGAAAGTGGCCGTACCGATCTTTTTCCAGTTATCCGGCCAGTTGTCGTTGTTGGCGTCATTTTCAAAGCTCCCATTCAACAACAGGCTTTCCCCGATGCTTACGGAAGAAGTTTCTTCGGTCACGTTTCCATTGGCATCATATTTGGCAGCGGATGACTTCGTCGCTGCGTCCGTGGAAGCGACATTATTGTTTTTACTGTCGTATTCCTCGGTGGAAACCTTCCCTTTTGGATCCGTAAACTGGATAGGGTTGTTATTTTCGTCGCAAACAATTTTTTCCTGTTCATTGAGTGTATTGCTGAAGCTGGTTAAGTTTCCTGTGGAGTTTATAAGCAAATGCCACAATCGGGAAAAGAGCTACATTAGTAAGGTAGCTCTTTGTAATATTCAAGACTGTTTTAATTTTTAGACGTATAGATTACTTGAGTTCCTGCAATTAGATCATGTATAGATCGTTTATCTTTTCGTAATCCTACCATAAATGCACTGATAATGAATGCAATTCCAAGTGTTACAACATAAACAAGCGAAGCTAAAATGTATCTTTTCAATGTTGTACCAATTCCAACCTTTTTACCATCTGTACGAACAATTTTAATCCCTACTACTCTTTTACCAACTGTAAAACCTGACCATATCACAGGGATAATGAGATAATATAAAAAATTAATGCTATTTACAAATATTTCTGTGGCGATGTCAGATACACCTATTAACATACAAAGAAGATAAAGTGGTATAAGTAATAATCCGTCAATAATAATTGATCCTAATCGAATCCAAAATCCTGCTGCTTTATGTTCATTCATGTTGTTTATTCTACCTTTCTAATATTATTCGTCCATATTTTACTGTTTTATTTTACAATTACTTATAGGAAAAAGAAAGTTAGCTTTTCCTAATATATAACCCATAATCATGCCACTTTTTCATAACTGTTAAGTGTTCTTCTTTTCCGACTATATACTGTGAAGGACAAGTTAATCTCAAAATTATTTATACAATCGATTAGGTGCATAACTTACTTCCTGCAACTAATCGATTATTTTGTATACTTAAATCTTATTAAAGATAATCTGTAAGTCTAAGGTTATATGCACTTAACAACTGCTCTTGTAAGTCACTTAAGAAGTACTCTATAGCCTCAATTAGTATTTCAATAGGGATACTCTTCTGAAACTCAAATTCTTGCCATCTTGAATAAATTCCCCAACCATTGTTTGTATAAATGAATTCTAAAAGGGGACCTTCATCATCATCCATTGTAATATATTCAAAACTTTCAATATCGTTTAATTTTATTTTTTGAAGCCATTTCTTTAAAGCAATACCCAACTCTAGCAACAAAATATATTGTTCATTAAAAAACAATCGTTCATTAACTAAAATTTGAAATAGACCCTCTATTTCGGATATTACTTATAATTTCGATTAAGAATCAATTCTTCTTCGATTTTATTATTCAAATAGATCTTAAATTTAAATTTTATTTTATCGGATAGGCTGTCCATACTTTTCCGTCAACTCCTATAAAACTTTAACTCTCGTTTCACCTATTTGTTCCAATTTTCCGTCCCATATTAGTAATGACTACATAAGAATTAGGCTGGTTATTAGGTGAAAATTGTGCATTACGCGATTTGAGTGCAACAGAAATTATTCTTCTTGCTTCTCTTTGGCTAGACGTATTAAATTTTCTCCATTTACCTCCTGTATTTGATAAAATGCTTACTCTTAACTGTAAAGCTTCCGACTTTTTTAGCTGCTTTTATATTCAGCTTTAGACGCTTTCTTTATAACGCTACCATTAACTAATTTTAGATACTTGGAAATCTTTCCGACTTTAATAAAGTTATCTGCTACTGCCCAAGAAACATGATCATCTTCAAATCCATGGAATGTATCTCTCGAGATGAAACGTCCTGTATCTGAATTGTAATAACGAGCCATTAAATAGTACAGACTACTAGCCTTCATATATTGAAAATTGCAGTCAAGACACTGAAACCTTGAAGAAGGGACTTCAAGGTTTCAGCTAGAATTATTTAAAATCTTTTATTTTTTCAAGTTGTTTATTAATATCCCAGCATTTTGGTTTTTTCTTAGGGTTAAACCAAGGGTAACCTTCTTCTATCCACTTATTCCGAAAGGCCTGAAAGGAAAATCCCTGATCATCATCGTCATAGCCAGATTGAAATCCACAGCAATGACATATAACAAACATCGGTTCTCCAGTGTCAAGATACATAGGTTCTTCCAACTTATTAAATCCACAAACTGGACATTCGTACATTTCTATCACCTCTAAATTACTTTAGACCCTTAAAATAATTCCAACCTCTACTTGGTTTGAACAATGTTCCAATATATTTACCATCATGAATTATTACTAGTTCATTTGTAGATTTTTTATATTTTGCAGTTCTACCACCAGAAAGCACTCTGACAAATACATTTTTGTTATCACCTTTAGCATTAGCTAAATTTCTTGCTCTATCTAAATATTGTTGCTTTGATATTTTCCCAAATTCCTTTTGTTTGATAACATGCTTATCAAAGTGTGAATTAAAATTTTTAAAAGCTGTTATACTTTTAGAAAACTTAATCAGGCTTAGGAATTTTGATATTTTCCCTACTTTAATAAAATTCCCTGCAACAGCCCACGCAACTGCTGATGCTAGTTTGTAACCTCTTTTTCCCTGTGCATAAGCTTTTTTATATGCCATATAACCATCATACGTCGCCATCGCCGCATTAAACACTAACCAAACCCAATTACCATCATGGTCCACGTAACGAACTGGATTCCCATGAGCATAAGCATATTGGTTTAACGACTTTGGATCATCCTCAAATCCATGGAAAGTATCTCTCGTAATGAAACGGCCTGTATCCGTATCATAATAGCGAGCGTTTAAATAGTATAAACCAGAAGACTCATCATATCGATAACTCGCATAACGATAAGGATTGGAAGTTGCCATTGTTCCTGTTTGTGACAGGATATTACCCCATGCATCATAATTATACTCAGCAACGGTATTTCCACTTGTATCTGTTAAAGCAATGACATCACCGTGGCCATTTAAGTGGTAATAATACGTTTTACCGCCTTTTGTCATTGTGACGGGGTTACCTTCCTGATCCCACGTATATTCTATAAGGATGTTATTATTTCCATCTGTTTCGTAAATAACTTTATCCCCATCATAATAGAAGTGAACGGTTCCACCAGAAGTGGTTATGCTCTTACGGCGGCCTTGATCATCATAGGTAAAAGTTGCAATGGAAGCACCATTTTTATCTTTCACCTCGACGAGGCGATTTTCTTCGTTGTAAATAAATGTTTTGTCACCGTTATTCGTCAGGTTTCCATTTGCATCATATGTTTGTACTTTACCATTATTGTTCGTTAACTGATTAGCACCATCGTAAGTGTAAGACGTAGTAGTAGATGTTGTTCTTTTTGTCTCAACTTTCTTTATACGGTTACCAACTGAATCATACTCATAAGAAATTATCGTTCCATCTTTTAGGATCTCTTTTGTTAATCGGTTTAACGTATCGTACTGATAAGAAAGATTTCCATCATTTGTAGTGACACCCGTCCAGTTCCCATTAGCATCATACGTATAGATAAACTTATCGATAACCCCACCAGTTGCATTGTAATTGATTACCGACTGAAGACGGTTGTTGCTTTCATACTCATAAGAAGAGTACGTCCCGTTTGCGCGCTTTTCGGAAATTACATTCCCGCGCTCATCATAAACAAAGCGTACAATATTGGAATTACTACGAGACATAGCGATTAACTGGTCAAGTTTATTATAGGTAAATTCATTCGTAAACTGATTTGTACCGACTGTTGCAGTTAAAGCAGTTGTATTTCCATTATCGTCATAGCTGTAAGCAATCTTATTAGATGTACCTTCTGCCTTTTCCGTTATCTTTTTATTCTTGTCGTAGGTGTAAGTTGTTGTTTTTCCTGCTGCATCGGTTACGGACGTAATGTTTCCATTAGCATCATATCCATAGCGCCATTTCTCGACACCATTGTAAAGAACCTTTTCTAAACGATTAAAAGCGTTAAATGTATTAGAAACCGTGCTCCCGTTTGGATATGTTACTTGAGTCTGATCCCCATTTTTATTGTATTCAAACTTGGTCACTTGATTTAATGGGTTAATAATTTGAGAAACTTCGTCAAACTCGTTGTACTCATACTTAGTAAGATTGTTTTTAGTATCAGTAACAGTCGTTCGATTACCAGTAGCATCATAACCATATTGAGTGACACCAAGGTTTGCCTGCGTCACTTTGGTTAACAAATCCCTGGAGTCAAATTCATAAGATGTTTTTTGACCTTTCCCATCCGTTACAGCGGTCTGATTTCCAACCGCATCATACTGATAAGAAACAGTATCTCCCAGTGGGTTTTTAATGCTGGTAACAGCTGGCATTAAACAATTGATTATCCGTAACAGACATTGGGTGTGTAACATATTGCATATTCCCATTCGCAAAGTAACGTTGTGACACACTCTGTTGATATGGATCAATGGATTCAGTTGGATTATTTTTACTATCATAATCAATATTATCGATATTTTTGTTATAGTCCTGCTCTTCCACTAGATTATTAGCAGCGTCATAAGAGTATGTTTCATTCACCGGAGCTCCTGGAGTTGCAGGGTTATCTGATGTTCCAGGCAGCTGAGCACCAGTTAGATTTCCGTTCTCGTCATAGGAATAAACATATGCAGGCTTTGCTGTAGTTGCGTCACATGTATTTCCTGAATCAGCTTTATATAAATTAGCATCAATCACTTTGGTTAAATTGTTAAAATCATCATAACAAAACTGAGTAACAGCATTATTTTGGATATCTAAAGGATTTTCAGTAATTTTGGTAATGTTACCATTTGGATTATAAGAGTAATCCACTCGTTTTCCTTCCCCATCTGTCACAGAAGTGACCATAGAATTATATGAGAAGGTTGTAGTACTTGTTTCTTGTACACCACTGATCGTGATTCGTCGGCTAACGCTTTGGGCACGATCAGACATGTCATAATTAACTGTCGTTGTAATAGAACGAGCATCGGTAGTTGATGTTATATTATGATCGGTATCATAACTTAAGATTGTTGAATTACCGGCAGGATCTGAAATTTTAGTCAAATTACCTGCGGTATCATAGTTATAGGTTGTTGTACGGTTTGCTGGATCTGTTACACTAGATACAAACCCATTGGTTCCATACGCAATTGTAGTTGACCGTCCGGACGCATCTTTAATTACAGTTAACTTACCACCAGTGTCATATATGAGATTCAACTTATTGCTGTTTGTATCAACAATTGAACTGATTTTGCCACTTGTATTAAAGTGAACCTTAGTTCCATCCTTTTCCGTAATCGTATATGTTCCATCTTGATTCTTTGCAAGAGTTAAATAAAGGCCTCCCGGTGTATCATAACCGCCGCCTATAGCTTGACCAAAAATATGACGGGTATTATCACCATCAATTAATGTAATAGGTCCTTTTCCAGCATCAACAAGGCGAGCTTCAAGATTGGTGATCCATCCATAACCGAACATTCCTGCATACCAGGATTTACGACTGTTGTAGGATCTTGTAATCGATGCTTCAGGACCGCGTCCTGGTGTTGAAATATCTGTGCCGGAAATAAACAAGTTGCCATTCGCAGGATTAATACCCTCTTCAGTGACGCCCCAAAATTCTTCTTGTCCTATAGGATCAACCGTATAATTAACCGTTAGACGAGGAGTATTATTACCACTGTTAAGACTGTTAAACGTACGATAAGGTGAAGTGGTTTCATTCTGTTGTTTTAACATGAAACCGTAGTTCGCCTGGTCCCCGTTATACCAGTCTTTAACAAGTTGAGTAATATCCCATTGCCAGTAAGCATTAGACGTGTTGTTTGTGGTAGAACCCTCCACTTTGGTGCCAATTGTTGGTTGAGTATTCCAAGTAACAGAAGAGGACCAATCACTCGTTACTCTATACAAATCAATTGCTGTATTCGTTGCATCAGATTTTGTTTGGTACGCATTGAAATTTGCGCTCGAAATTTTGCTATCGCTTGGTAAACTCGGTAAATAAAATTCAACTAAATCCCGAGTTGTGCCGAAATAACTGTTATATCCTGTATGCATATAAGTATTACTAGAAAAAATAGAATCGGGGAAACTGCTTGCAATAAAGTTGTCACGCAATAGATCCCAGCTGTTGATCGTTGGATCAATTGTAACAGGATATTGTGTTTCTGGATCTTTCAAAAACGACTGATCGGCAACAACATCGACAAACATTTTCCCGTTTTCTTCACGCAGATTCAGGGAAACTTTTTCAGAATATTTGTCTTTTGCATCCGTCATATAAGGATTTTCAAAGAACCATACTGTTTTCCCCTTTAAATCTTTGAAAACGATTGTGCCGTTTTTTTCTTTATGAGGTGTAACACCTTTCATCTTCAACTCAAAACTGAATGTGTTTTCGTTTTGATATAGATTGAGAATAATATCTTCTTTTACAGCGTTGCCTTGTACACGGTAACGAACATCAACATTATCGAAAATCCCTTTATAGCTAATTTCATTTTCTTTAACTGTTCCCTGTACTTTTTTAGCTTTCACTGGAACGAAGCCAACACTTTTATCTTTCATTTCAACTGTAACAAGTTCTCCGTTTCCAGTTTCTTTCGTAAACCATGTCTTTTGATCATTTGCGGTGTTTTCGAATTTTTCCGTTTTTTTTGTACTGCTTTTGAGTTTATTATCGATCTTTTTCCACTTTTTATCTGAAAGATCTTGATAAAACTGTTGTTCCATAAAGATCTCTTCGGTAAAACTTCCGTCAGGATTTAAATACCTTGTTGAGTAGGCAGTGCGTTTATTTGTTAACTCCATTTTTTCTTTAGGCAGCTTATTTGGCATTTCCCCAATTTCTGCGATTAGTTTTTCCTTTATAGGAGTCCTTTTCGCTTCAGCTGGTGCTGCTTTTGCAAAATTTGGCCCTACTAAACTAATCACAAGGCATAATGAAATAATTATAAAAGAACTGTTCTCTCGGATTTGTATACCAAACTTCGGACTTTAAAAAGAATACGGGAGTTTTTGGTATATAAATAAAAGTCTCCGAGAAAGGTAGAGGGTTTTTACCATTATTTAAACAATATCCATTTTTAAATAGCCTAGGTATAATTATCTTGTCATCTGCATCATATACATATGTAATGTTCATACATCTTACCGTTAGAAGGTCTTTTTCGTTAACAGGTCCGTTGGCGTTGTATGTGAACTCTAAATGCTTGATATCGTTATGGAAAGTGCCCGTCTTGGATTAATAGTAGACATATGCTATATACAATTACAACTCCTTCCAATTGTGCGTTAATTCATAAAATAAGCGTTAATCCTTCTTAACGCAAATAATGGTATAATTAAAAAAATGCCCAAACTCATATATACCAAGGCTTTGGACATTTTATAACTGTTTTTATTAAAGCGTTAATTTGTATTATACGAATAGTTGCTCTTCAAAGAAAGCAGCGAGTTTAATAGTATGACCTACCAAAATTTTGCCTGGCGTTAACAACCGGATTTCCTTTATGGTAAAGATTAGATTCTGTAGGTTCTAACCATAACTCAAAACCTGGTGTTAATCCCGACCAAGGCTTTACCGGCGCAATATAACCGTCAGTATTACCATCTGCAAACCTGCACCATGGGTCAGTGTATGATCCTGCTATACACTTCCCTCCAACAGAGAATGATTCTAAATGTCTGTGTGTTCTAGAGATTTGCACTTTAAAATCATCATAATCCACTACTTTAAAAGTTGATGAGCTTGTATCTTTCCCCATTGCCCACGAATAATAGTAGCCCGCACTTGCAATAGCCCAATAACCTGAACCAATGCCAATGGATGGTTCTTCTGGGTTGTCACTTGCAGTTGTATCAATATAAGCATATGGCATATCTGAACCCCAGTAAGTACCTACACTAGATTGGGACTCAGATTTAGGTCCATACGAGAATACATAGTGTGTATATCCGCCATAAGATGGTAATGAAGTTTTATCATAACCATAAAAAGAAGTATCAATTTCCATTCCTGCAGGTCCCCCATAAGGACCGGTACTAACTCCGTTCCAAAACGATGCTAATCCCTCATCAGCAGTCTGATATGCATTATAAGACTGTTGCCTCTGCCCAATAAAAATTATGTTGAACCCCTCTTACACCATTATCATAATCTATTATTGTCTCAGTATCACCGAATCCGGGTGCAATATGAAAATCAGGGGTACCCAGAGGCAAACTACCATCGTGAGCTAGAGTAATATCAGGCTTATTTATTAAAATAGTAAAAAGTACTAGTAACCCTATTTTTCTCAACATTCTACTTCACCTTACCTTTCCAATTTTCCGGAATTTCTCTAAGCAAAGGGGTAGAGTGGGCATTTTTTTCACTTTTGGAAACGGCATGTATACTCTTGTTGTTGTGTAACTCTTTTAACTTAATCTTTTTCCCCTTAACTTTTCCTAACTTATCATCTTTTTATCAACTTTCATTTGATAACAAATTCCCATTTGCAAGTATTGCCCCATTATTCACTCTATCCTTACTTCCTGCCTTCTCCTGTTCCTCTATATATTCAATCAACAACTTTTTTAGGTCCCTCGATAAAATCTTAGAATCTGTTATTATTTCCTGAGCAGGTGTGTCTTCTATGTCTCCTTTTGCAAGTTTCAAAATCCCTCACGTCTTCACTCTCCTTCAGTCCCCAAAATATGGTCAATATTTTGTTTAACTTAAAAATCGTATAATTTCTCATATCGGTTCGGAGCGTTTTGTATCATCAGAATTAACTGTTACCCCAAGTATAAAGTGATTATTCCCTCTTTCTCGGCAGTTTCTATACAGCAAGAAAGAAAACGAAGCAACATCTCCTTTTCTCGGTCGGCATCAAGTTGCATTGGATGCAACCCCGAAAAGATTAAGACAGCAGGATGCAACAGTTCTCTCTTAGCTTCACTATAAAATGTTGGGCCCTCCACTTCCTTGTAGGCTTGTTGTAGCGTTTGATAAGAGACTGTGATTTCTTCCCCTCTCCCACTAAAATCTTCGCCATAAGGATTAGCCAAACCCAATGGCACATAAAGATGTTCTACATTTGGATTCCAGACCTGAAACGATTTCTTTGCAAAAACCTCATTCTTTTTATTTCGTGCTTCAATATAAAAACCCATAATTCCCTTCCCCCCTTATCTCTCCATTAAATAACTTGATAAGTCCTGTAACATAGCGATATACTCTTCCTGGCTGTCTGGTTCACTGAATCCATATTCCTTTAATTGAACAATTGGTGTATGTAACCATTCTCGGATATCATTGTCCATTTCCAGTTCATCTTCAAGTGATAAAACCTCAACTAATTCGGTAATATCAAATTCCTTTTCTTGCACTAATTCCTTACTCATTCTTAAATCCTCCTTATCCCTTTATTGTTAATGACGTTTTATAAT
>NZ_JXIQ01000064.1 GCF_000934845.1 Mesobacillus subterraneus | reverse complement strand
GGCAATTATGTGCCCGTGAACAGGAGAAAGCCCGATTAACGGTCACATAAAAGGCAATTATGTGCCCGTGCACTGTCAACCGAATAAAAAAAGCTCCCATTTCAGGGAACTTCGCTTATATCTTCTCTATCGCAATAATAAATGGCGGATTGTTCTTTTGGTTCAGGAATTTATACTCTAAAACGTGGGCGGTGTTTTGATCCAGTGATTTTACATAACGCAATAAATATTCCCGTTCTACTTTGCCTTCCGGGTGTCCATGGTAAACCACGATCACGATGATGCCCTCTGGTGCCATGATTTCAAGCAGCTGATCAATGGCCATTATGGTTTTTTCGTGTACGGTGACAATGTTTTTGTCTCCTCCTGGCAAATAACCAAGATTGAAAACTGCAGCGGTTATTTTGCCAAAATGAAGGGGAGGAATGTATTCTGAGATATTCTCATGTCCAGTGTGGAACAGGGTAACCTGATCCTGCAGTTTGTGCTCCCGGAGCTTTGTTTTGCTGGTCATAAGTGCTTGGTCCTGAATGTCAAAGCCGTAAATACGACCGGAAGGACCTGCGAGATTTGCTGAAAATATTGTATCATTTCCATTTCCGACAGTTGCATCCACAGCGATATCCCCTGGTTTAACCGCAAGTTCAAGGAGCTTTCGTGCAAAAGGAAGAACCTTCTCAAGCTTCATTTTTCGACCACCACTTTGTTTCCAGTATAGAATTTTCCTTGCCAACTGTTGCGGCGTTTCATTTCCTTGTCTATCGCATTTAGCACTTCCCATTTGTTGACGCTCCACATTGGGCCGACCATCAATTCAATTGGGCCGTCTCCTGTGATTCTGTGGATGATCATTTCCGGAGGGAGGATTTCTAGCTGGTCACAGACTAATTTTACATAATTCTCAAAGCTAAGGAATTCAAGCATCCCTTTTTCATACTGCTTGACCATTGGGGTACCCTTCAGCAAATGGAGAAGATGGATTTTGATGCCTTGGACATCAAGCTTGGCGACTTCTTGGGCAGTTTCCATCATCATTTCCGGTGTTTCCAGAGGCAATCCGTTAATGATATGAGAACAGACGTTGATATCGTGCTTGCGGAGCTTGGCCACTCCTTCTTTGTATGTCTGATAATCATGAGCCCGGTTGATTAAATTGGCTGTTTTTTCATGAACAGTCTGAAGACCAAGCTCCACCCATAAATATGTACGTTCATTCAGTTCAGCAAGGTATTCCACCACATCGTCTGGCAGGCAATCAGGCCTGGTCGCAATCGAAAGGCCAACGACCCCTTCCTCCTTCAAAATGGTTTCGTATTTTTCACGCAAAATCTCAACAGGTGCGTGGGTATTGGTGAAAGCTTGAAAATAAGCCATATACTTGCCATCTTTCCATTTTGTATGCATTTTTTCTTTTATCTTCTTGAATTGTGTGCCGAGATCTTCCACACGGTCCCCGGCAAAATCGCCTGAGCCAGCAGCGCTGCAAAAGCTGCATCCGCCGTAAGCTACCGTACCGTCACGGTTCGGGCAGTCAAAGCCGCCATCAAGCGCGACCTTGAAAACCTTATGACCAAATTGGTTCCGCAAATGGTAATTCCATGTATGGTATCGTTTATCATCAGTTGCGTATGGAAAAGGGTTGGCTTGTTTCATGCCAGCAACCTCCTTATAAACTGTCAGTAATAATAAGCATTGTACCACTTAGAATAGGTGAATCCAATTGCAAAAAGATTACAAAAGAAAATGAACGGACCGCTTCACAAAAAGTTTCACTTAGTGATTCCCAATATTATACAATAGGAAAACGTGATAGGAAAAACGATTGTGAACAAAATAAAGAAGAAGCAGACTTGCTTCAGCACTAGAAAAAGGAGGGCTAAAATTGGCAACACGAAACTCAGTTGACCAGCTACTTCAGGAATGCGAGGATGCAATCAATCTTGCCCAGGAGCAATACAAGAGTGCGGCGTCTCAACAGCATGATCAGGACAGTGATTTCACACAAGCTCTTCAAGCGATAGAAGCTGCCTATAATGACCTTGTCAAGCTTGCCTACAGTGCAAACGCACAGCAGCGTGACCAGCTTCATCGGATGAGGTTGCAATTACAGCAGGTTCAGAACAATATGATATTGCTTGATCATTAAAAACGAGGAGGGAGAAACTTTGAAAAAACGCTCAAAGCAAAATAACCCGGAACAAAAGACCCGAAATGGAATAAACAACCAAGATCTTGAAGCTGGAATGGAATATGATCCAATCAAAGAATCAAAGAAGAAGTATGAACAAAGCGGCGGGCAACCTGTAAAATCAAAATTCCATCCCGAACAAGAGCAATCTTCATAAAGTGGTTACACCCTCGCTTCCATAGTGGAAGCGAGGAACAACAGCCTATGTAAATAAAAATAGAAAATTTCAACTTTACATGACTCGATTTATTCTTATTGCATCCCTCTGTTAAAACCACTACAATTACATTGGTATTGTTCCCGTTTTTCAAATTAATTTAGTGAAAGAAGGCGTTTTATAATGCCTAGAGCCTTGTGGCTGTTGATTATCGGGATGACAGTCAATGTGACTGGTTCCTCTTTTTTGTGGCCTTTGAATACCATCTATATACATGAGCACCTCGGCAAATCATTATCTGTTGCCGGAATCGTATTAATGTTGAATGCTGCTGCCAGCGTCATTGGCAATCTTTTTGGTGGCAGTCTTTTTGATAAAATTGGCGGTTATAAGTCTATCATTCTTGGAATCAGCATTACCATTATAGCCCTGCTTGGCTTGACATTCTGGCCTGGCTGGCCGCAGTATATCTTCTTTATGACATTGGTTGGGTTTGGTTCCGGAATCGTCTTTCCGGCAATGTATGCAATGGCGGGTTCGGTCTGGAAGGAAGGCGGCCGCAGAGCATTCAACGCGATCTATGTCGCCCAGAACCTTGGAGTCGCAATTGGAGCTGCGCTTGGTGGGGTTGTCGCATCTTATTCCTTTCAGCTGATTTTCATCGCAAACGGAGCCATGTATTTACTTTTTATGATGATCGCTCTTTTTGGCTATCGCTCGATCGACAGCAAGGCAGCGAAGCAAACGAATGTCCTTCAGGAAAACGGCGCTGTCAAAAATCATACCAAGCTTTATGCTCTTTTGATACTGGCTATTGGTTATTTGCTTGCCTGGGTTGGATACGTTCAATGGCAAACAACAATTGCTGCTTATACACGGGAAATGAACATTTCGCTGAATCAATACAGTATTCTCTGGAGCATCAATGGGGCATTGATTGTTCTAGGCCAGCCGATTGTCAACAGGCTGATCAAGCCGTTCCAGAATAAGCTAAAGCTGCAGATCATCATCGGGATGGTGATTTTCATGGTTTCTTATGCGGTAGCTGCTGGCGCCCATGTGTTTTTGGGTTTCATTGCAGGCATGATGATCCTGACAATTGGAGAAATGCTGATTTGGCCGGCTGTACCGACGATTGCAAATGACCTGGCGCCGAAAGGCAGGGAAGGTTTTTATCAAGGAATTGTCAACAGTACCGCGACTGGCGGCAAGATGATCGGCCCGCTCATGGGCGGAATTCTAGTCGATTTGTACGGAATGTCCATGTTATTTTCGGTACTGATCGCAATTATGTTTATCGGTATTTTTACAACCGTAATATACGATCGGAAATTGAAAGAAGCACATAAGATCACTGCAAGCGCGTAAATGCTGGCTACAATGTTCCGCTTTTTTCTCGATGAAAAATGCATATTTTCCATTTAAAATAAGAATGAGGAGGTGAATGGGTTGAAATTTAAAATCCTCGGAATGGTTTTTTTGGCTGCCGGTTTTCTGGCTGGGTGCAATAGTGGCGATAATACTGCCGAACCTGAAAAACAAATGCAAAACATCAAGGAATTGGTAAGTGACTACAGCACGGGCAAAATAGAGGGCAATACCGCTTCCATTACTGCTAAGGAGCTGGTGATTGCCGACAAGGCAGGAAACAAGCAAGTTTATGATATTTCCGCAGAAGACTTCTTCGTCTCCATCGCACCTTATGAAAATCAAACCCATCCTTGAAGCAACCACAGCTTGACAGGTTGTCAAGGAGAATTGGTTGAAAAAGAGTTTGATGTGTACATCGAGGATGAGGCCGGGAACGTAGTCGTAGACGAAAAGAGAATGACCCAGCAAAATGGATTCATCGATTTATGGCTTCCGCGTGATCACAAGTACAAAATAAAGATAGAATCCGACAGGAAAAGTGTTGAATCGGAAATATCCACTTTTGGAAATGATCCGACCTGCATCACGAACATGCAATTAATGTAGACGAAGGCACCTAATTTCAAGGTGCTTTTTTATATTTTCAGAAAAATGTGATAAAATCAAAAGAAAAACTAGGGGACGGATGATGAAAACAAAGCTATTGCCTATCCCGGCTGATATTATGGAAATCATTGTCGAGAATGCATTTGAGTGGCTTGTAGTGGTGGATCAGGAAGGAAGGATCATCTACATCAACCATAATTATTGTGAATTCCTTGAGGTCAATCGGGAAGAAACGATTGGCCGGCATGTGACACAAGTGATCGAGAATACTAGGATGCACATTGTTGCAAAGACAGGCCAGGGAAGAACTGGCAGATTTGCAATATATCAAAGGTAGTTACATGATTGCCAATCGTGTACCCATCATGAAAAATGGCGAGGTAGTTGCAGCTTTCGGTACGGTCTTTTTCAGGGACACACAGGAATGGATGAAAATGGATAGTCATGTAAAAAGCCTGCTTACAAGAATGCAGCCATATATCCAAAAAATTGATTCTGGGGTGAAATATACGCTGGATGACATCCTTGGCGAGTCGCAGCTGGTGGTCAGTTTAAAAGAAAAAGTGAAAATGGTTTCCAACAGTGATGTTTCGATTTTGATTAGAGGAGAGAGCGGAACAGGAAAGGAATTATTTGCTCATAGCATCCACCAGCTAAGCAATCGAAGTCAGAAGCCCTTCATCAAGGTGAACTGCGGAGCAATACCAGAAAACCTGCTTGAATCCGAATTGTTCGGCTATGAAGAGGGTGCTTTTACAGGAGCGAAAAAAGGGGGAAAGAAGGGGAAATTCCAGCTGGCAAGTGGCGGCACCCTCTTCCTGGATGAGATTGGGGACATGCCACTAAGTATGCAGGTGAAGCTTTTGCGTGCCTTGCAGGATGGGGAAATAGAACCGATCGGGTCGACCAAATCAATTTCTGTCGATGTCCGAATTATCGCTGCTACGAACAGGCCACTTGAAAACATGATTGAAGAGAAGCGATTCAGAGAGGATCTTTTTTACCGGATCAATGTCGTTCCATTCAATATTCCTCCTTTAAGAGAACGAGCGGAGGACTTAAAGTTGCTGATTGCCTATTTTATTGATAAAGTTACCAACCGGTTAGGCAAGCGGATTGCCGGAATAGAAAAAACGGTCATGGGAATTTTGATGTCTTATAGTTGGCCAGGAAATATCCGCGAATTGGAAAACGTCATTGAAGCTGCGGTCCATTTGACAAAAGGGGAGCAGATTACGCTGAACTCTTTGCCGGATTACCTGCAAACACAGACTGCCATGTATCGATTCAATAATAAGAAGCTCAAGGACATTATGGAAGAAACAGAAAAATGGGTACTGAGGCAAAGTCTAGAGGAAAATAATGACGATAAAGTCCAAGTTTGCAGGGAACTGGGGATCAGCAGATCAACACTCTATGAAAAACTTCATAAATACGGGCTCCTGTAGTCCGGAAGTTCGGAATCCCGTCCGAATTTCCGGACTTTCTTTTTCTCTAGTATATAAGAGAAGTTATTTACTGTGTAAAAGGTAAAAAACCAACAAGTTATGGATAGGGAAGGACATTTCGAATCTATTAATATAAAATGCAAAAATAAACGAGAGTCCAGAAATCCGGACTATAACGACTGAAAATTCAGAATAAATAAGCCGTTAAAAATTGGCACAAAAGTTGCATTATAGATAGACAGCAATTTTATTCACCATTTATGTAAGCGTTATCAAAAAAGGAGGGCAGTGCAGGTGATGTTCATTTTAAAAAACAAGGGGGAAAAAGTATGCTGAGCATGATTGGATTAATTGGCGGTCTGGCGTTATTGATTTATTTGACGATGAGGGGGATGAATCTGCTAATTGTCGGACCAATTTCTGCGTTATTTGTAGCTGTGTTTAGCGGAATGCCATTGTTTCCGCAGCTGGTCGAGGAGGGGGCGGCCAACTTTGTCGGCAATTATATGGCTGGGTTTTCGGGATTTGTTACTGCCTGGTACATGATGTTTTTGCTTGGAGCAATTTTTGGCAAGGTGATGGAAGATAGCGGTGCCGCTGACAGCGTCTCTGAATACATCGTCGAAAAGCTGGGGATGAAGTATGCAGTGCTTGCGATCGTCATTGCCTGTGCAGTGTTGACTTATGGCGGAGTCAGCTTGTTCGTTGTAGCATTTTCTGTTTATCCTATGGCCTTGAGCTTGTTCAGACAGGCGAATTTGCCAAGACGATTTATTCCGGCAGCACTTGCCTTCGGTTCGGTGACCTTTACGATGACTTCCGCTGGTTCTCCGGAAATTCAAAACTGGATTCCAATTGAGTTCCTCCATACTTCTCCGTTTGCAGGCTGGGAGGTCAGTGCGATTGTTGCCGTCTTTATGATGATTTTTGGTTACTGGTGGCTAAAACGAATGATCACAAAAGCTATCGCAAGAGGAGAAAAGTTTGAAGCAAGGAAGACAGATCCAACAATGGAAAAACGGGAGATGCCACATCCTCTTATGGGGCTTATTCCTTTAGTTGTGGTATTAGTCATCTCATTCGTGTTCCATGATTCATTGAAGCAATCCGCGCTTATTATTGCTCTACTTGGAGGAGTGGTATCAGCCTATTTGCTAAACCGCAAGTATTTCAAGAATTTTTGGGAGGCCCTATCGGAAGGAACAATGGGTGCTTTGATCGCAATTGGCAACACAGCTGCTGTTGTAGGCTTCGGCGGAGTCGCGAAAGCCGTTCCTGCATTCCAGGTAGCTGTTGATACGATGACCAATATTCCTGGAAGCCCGCTGATTGGTGCGGCGATTGCAGTCAGCGCCATTGCCGGGATGACAGGATCTGCGTCAGGCGGCCAGGCAATTGCCCTGCCTCTGCTTGCTCCGCATTATTTGGATATGGGAGTCAACCCGGAAGCGCTGCATCGGGTAGCGGCAATATCCTCCGGGGCACTCGATTCACTTCCGCATAATGGCTATGTTGTTACAACTGTCCGGGCCATCTGTGGCGAGTCCCATCAGGACGCGTATAATCCGGTGGCTGCAGTAACCGTCATTGTGCCGGTAATTGGTGTGGCAATTGCGATCGTTCTTTTCTCACTTGGATTAGGCATATAAGAAAGGGGTTCCCCAATGGTAAAAAACAAAGTAGTTCTGATCACCGGGGCCGCCCAGGGGATTGGGTTTGAGATTGGAAAGAGTTTTGCTGAACATGGCGGGAAAGTTTTTTTGACAGATTTACAAGAAGACGCTGTAAAAAAAGCAGCCAAGAGCCTGCGGGAATCAGGGTACGAAGCTTATGGTCTAAAATGTGATGTTACCAATGAAAAAGACATCGAAATCGCAGTGGTGAAATGTGTTGAGCACTTTGGCAGTGTCGATGTTCTCATTAATAACGCAGGCCTGCAATATGTATCGATGATTGAAGACTTTCCGACCGAAAAATTCGAGCTGTTGATCAAGGTCATGTTGACTGCATCTTTTGTGACATTAAAGCATGTCCTGCCAGTCATGAAAAAGCAAGGTTTTGGCCGGGTGATCAACATCGCATCCATTAATGGGCTTGTCGGTTTTGCAGGTAAAGCAGCTTACAACAGTGCCA
Source organism: Mesobacillus subterraneus (assembly GCF_000934845.1). Lineage (GTDB taxonomy): Bacteria > Bacillota > Bacilli > Bacillales > Cytobacillaceae > Mesobacillus > Mesobacillus stamsii. The sequence goes on along the minus strand of NZ_JXIQ01000064.1, from coordinate 25,872 downwards.
AGCATGGGGTAATCGGGCTGACAAAGGTGGCCGCCCTTGAAACAGCACAGCACGGGATAACAGTAAACGCAGTCTGCCCGGGGTATGTCGATACTCCGTTAGTCCTCAATCAGCTATCCAGTCTTGCGGAAACAAGGAACGTCCCACTGGAAAAAGTTCTTGAAGAAGTAATTTTCCCGCTAGTTCCGCAGAAACGCCTGCTGGCTGTCGAAGAAATCGCCAATTATGTGCTGTTCCTTGCTAGTGATTCTGCGAAAGGAATCACCGGCCAGGCTGCGGTCATTGATGGCGGATATACGATTCAATGAAAAAATCCAGTAGGAAGAGCGCATCATAGAAAAATCCATCAGTAACCGAAATGGAATTTCCATATCGCCTTTATAACGAGCAGCCCATTAAGCGGCTGCTTGTTATATGATTCTATTAATTCGGTAAAAATGGTGCAAATCTCCGAGCAGATGGGCGATGATCAGCTAAAAAAATCTTTTGGAGGAGAATAGGTTCTGTTTTTGGTGGTGCCATTTATAAGAAGATTCATTGAATGGAGGATTCGTGTGGCAGTATCCTCTGAATTAATATGGAGGAAGTTCCTCAAGTGGATATTGGATAAAATAGGACTATATAAAAGAAAATAATCTTTCACAGCAGTCTTATGTGCTTCCCGTGCTGTCTTCCCACATTTTTGGCATAACCAGGTCCCGTGGATGCGCTCCATTCTGAAAGTTTGGCAATGAGGGCATTGGACACCAGTGATAAGATCCAGGGGGATATGGAAGGATGGGGGATCTGGGATGAATGGTTCATGATGTTTTAGCAGCAACCTGGTGACTTTTTTTACATCCTTCTTAGTTAGTTTTTCTGTAGTGTGTTTTAACTTTAAAGTGGATATCCTGAAAGGAATTCTTGCTGCACGGCATATTCTATGGGCTACTTCTTTGTGATGGGCAGGATTTTTGATGATCGTCTGGGGATTGCTGATTGTAACAAAAATTTCTATTGGAGGCAGTGGAAGTTGATGTTTGAGAAGCCACTTGGCGAGGTGAGACCTTTGAATTTCAGCTTGTAAAATTGGGTTGCTATAAGCCTTTTCTGAACCATCGAAGTTTTGGAGCAATTGATCCAATTCAGGATCCACTTCAATTGTGCCTGCCAAATTCTTAGATTCAATGATTGCTATAAACCAGTTGCTGATGATCAAAGTATCAATTTGGAAGTGACCGTTTTGGTGAGGGAGCCTGAGATACTGAAAAATCGTTAAGTCATCGTCGGGAAACAGAGATAAAAAGTAATCTACTTCTTTTTCCCCTTTATAACCAGCTTTCCAGCGGTTTAGTTTGGAGAGGAATTCTGGTTTTCGAGGGTGGTGGTCAGGCAAACGGCGGGTAATGGCTTCATAAATGAGGATTTCCATGGGTATCGTACGATATTTTGCAATCACTTGCATCACTCCATATTAAGTATTACTAAATACATTCGTTATCGCATCTTAAATTCCTTTATTTTTACAAGGAAAAGGGGAATCCCGCGATATAGTAGGTTTATTCCTCGAAAACTACTCATAATTCCGCGAAAGTGTCAGTGGATTCCGCGAAAATCCCCCATGATTCCGCGAACTGGAAATTCCGCGCGATTTTTTCCAAAACAAGAGACCATTCCTACACAAATCCTATCCACCATTCATAAACTATCTTTCGTAATCATTTATTTCCACCCCTGCTTGCATCCGCAGGGAAATTTTATTACAATAACTCTATATTCATAATGAAAGACTTCGACAAGGAGTAGTAATGGTGCAAAGCCTGATGTAGAGAGCTGGCGGTCGCTGCAAGCCAGACAGGATCCATCATGAACTCGCCTTTGAGTTGCAGACGTGAACCAACAAGTAGCGTTTGCCGTTTTTCCGCGTTAAGGGTGAATGAAGCGAGTGTTGCACACTAATTTGGGTGGTACCGCGGGAGATCATACATTATCTCTCGTCCCTTTACAGGGGCGGGAGTTTTTTATTTTTTTTGAAGAAAATTCATTCGCTAAAATAAATCGAAACCAAACAGGAGGACAGTTACGATGAGTTTTAACCACCAGGAAATCGAAAAAAAATGGCAATCGCATTGGGAACAGAACAAAACGTTTAAAACAACGGAAGATAAAGGCAAAGAGAAGTTCTATGCGCTGGATATGTTCCCGTATCCATCTGGAGCCGGCCTGCACGTAGGCCATCCGGAAGGGTACACAGCGACGGATATCCTTTCCCGGATGAAAAGGATGCAAGGATTCAACGTTCTCCATCCAATGGGCTGGGATGCGTTTGGACTGCCGGCAGAGCAATATGCACTGGACACTGGGAATGACCCGGCCGAGTTCACAGAGAAAAACATCAACACTTTTCGCCGCCAAATCAAGGCATTAGGGTTTTCATACGACTGGGACCGCGAAGTCAACACAACGGACCCTGAATACTATAAGTGGACTCAGTGGATTTTCCTGAAGCTTTATGAAAAGGGGCTTGCTTATATTGACGAAGTCGCTGTTAACTGGTGTCCAGCACTTGGAACCGTTTTAGCGAACGAAGAAGTAATCGATGGAAAAAGTGAGCGCGGTGGACATCCGGTCGAGCGCCGTCCGATGAGACAGTGGATGCTTAAAATCACTGCCTACGCAGATCGGCTGCTGGAGGATCTAGATTTACTTGATTGGCCGGAAAGCCTAAAGGATATGCAACGCAACTGGATTGGCCGTTCAGAAGGGGCAGAAATCACCTTCCATATCGAAGGCAATCAGGATACATTTACGGTGTTCACAACTCGTCCGGATACACTATTCGGTGCAACTTATGCAGTGCTTGCACCCGAACACCAGCTGGTGGATAAAATTACAACAGCTGAGCAAAAGGCTGCTGTCGAAAAATATATCGATGAAATCAAGAGCAAGAGTGACTTAGAGCGCACCGATCTAGCCAAAGACAAAACTGGTGTGTTCACCGGTGCGTTCGCGATCAATCCAGCCAATGGCGAAAAAATGCCAGTCTGGATCGCAGACTATGTTCTTGTATCATACGGAACAGGCGCGATCATGGCAGTTCCTGCGCATGATGAGCGTGACTACGAGTTTGCTAAAAAATTCAATTTAGAAATCAAGGAAGTCGTGGCCGGCGGAAACGTCCAGGAAGAAGCGTATACTGGCGACGGTGATCACGTAAACTCTGAATTCCTTAACGGCATGAACAAGGAAGATGCCATCAGCAAGATGATTGCCTGGCTTGAAGAAAAAGGCATTGGCAACAAGAAGGTTACTTACCGCCTTCGCGACTGGTTGTTCAGCCGCCAGCGTTATTGGGGCGAGCCGATTCCAATCATCCACTGGGAAGATGGCACCATGACAGCTGTTCCAGAAGATCAGCTGCCGCTTGTCCTTCCAAAAACAACGGAAATAAAGCCATCCGGTACAGGTGAGTCCCCGCTTGCCAATATTGATGGCTGGGTGAATGTCATCGATTCTAAAACGGGCAAAAAAGGGCGCAGGGAAACGAATACGATGCCGCAATGGGCTGGCAGCTGCTGGTACTACCTGCGCTACATTGATCCGAAAAATGATCAGGCACTTGCAGATGAAGAAAAATTAAAGCAATGGCTGCCTGTTGATATTTATATTGGAGGAGCAGAACATGCAGTTCTGCACTTGCTTTACGCTCGTTTCTGGCACAAGGTCCTGTACGATTTAGGCGTTGTTCATACAAAAGAGCCATTTCAGAAGCTTTTCAACCAAGGGATGATCCTTGGCGAAAACAATGAAAAAATGAGCAAATCAAAAGGCAATGTAGTCAACCCGGATGAAATCGTCGGAAGCCATGGTGCCGATACACTACGCCTTTATGAAATGTTCATGGGACCGCTTGATGCTTCAATTGCATGGTCAGCCAATGGGCTTGACGGTTCGCGTCGGTTCCTTGACCGCATCTGGCGCCTATTCGTTGAAGACAATGGCAACCTGAGCTTGAAAATCAAGGACGCGGAAAACCCGAATCTTGAAAGAGTCTACCACCAGACGGTTAAAAAGGTAACGGAAGCTTATGAAGGACTTCGGTTCAATACTGCAATCTCCCAAATGATGATTTTTATAAACGAAGCGTATAAGGCTGAGGAGCTTCCTAAGCCTTATGTCGAAGGATTCGTGAAAATGCTTGCGCCAATCGCACCGCATATCACGGAAGAACTTTGGGAAAAGCTAGGACATAGCGAGTCGATCACTTATGCAGCATGGCCTGCATATGATGAAGCCAAGCTAGTCGAAGACGAAGTCGAAATCGTAGTCCAGGTGAACGGCAAGATCAAAGCAAAAATGATGGTACCCGCCGATGCCAACAGAGAAACGCTTGAGCAAATCGCGATGGGCGATAATACCGTTAAAGAACAAATCAATGGCAAGACAGTCCGCAAGGTAATTGCAGTCCCAGGGAAGCTTGTCAACATTGTTGCTAACTAATTCGTTTACAAAGGATCGCCATGGCGATCCTTTGTTACAGAAAAATAAATACCCCATGAGGTTTTTTCTTTGTAATATAAAAAGAGTTTTTATATAATAAATAGGGGAAAATACTTTAACATCAATTTTTTTAAAAATGGAGGAAATAATTTATGAATAAAATCGAAACAATTTCACCTCAAGAACTTCAAAAGAAATTGGAAGCAGGCGAAAAGCTTGAAATGGTAGACGTACGGGAACATGACGAGGTAGCATTCGGTATGATACCGGGAGCAAAGCATATCCCGATGGGCGAAATACCGGAAAGACTGAACGAATTCGATAAGGACAAAGAATACATTTTCATTTGCCGATCAAGCGCACGCAGCGGCAATGTCTGCCACTTCATGAACCAGCAAGGATTCAAAGTCCGCAATATGATTGGCGGCATGATGAGCTGGAGCGGAGAAACAAAACGTCCTTAATTATAAAATTCTGACATTCTGGCAAAGATGGTGGTAAAAAGGAAGGAAGATTCCCTTGATCCAGGTCAGAGTGTTTGATCATGAGCATGAAAAAGATCTAGAACAGGACATGAACGTATTTCTTGAAAAGCTAGATGAAAAAAAACTAGTGGACATTAAATACAATGTCGCCGTCATCCCGGAAGAAGAGGAAGAAGAGCAGATCTACTGCTTTTCCGCCATGGTTGTGTACAGAGCCTGAAAATTACTCAGGCTCTGTTTTTTATGTGAAAAAGTAAGGCCATGACGGACACTAAGTTTTCCAACTCTATTTTTGCAGTGCAAACTGGACTGCGTTTGTCCCGGCAAGTCTTCCGGTGACAAGTGCTGAGGTAATATTGTAACCGCCCGTATATCCGTGGATATCGAGGATTTCACCGCAGAAGTACAGGCCAGCTGCTTTCTTAGATGCCATGGTTTGCGGTTCGATTTCTTTGATGGAGACGCCGCCTCCGGTGACGAAGGCTTTATCAAGCGGCAAGGTACCGTTGACTTTGAATTCGAATTGCTTGATTGTTTTCGCAAAACTCCTGATTTTTTCACGGCCAAGTTGACCGCCCTGGACTGCAGGATCGATTTCATTGCGCTCCAGCAGGAACAATAGATAACGTTCAGGCAATAGTCCTTTAAGTAAATTTTTCATCGCTTTTTTTGGCTCGGCTTGTATCAATTTAGTAATTTCTTGGAAAACTTCTTCTTCTTTCATCTCGGGCAGGGCATCCAGAGACAGGACAACCTCTTTTAGATTCCATTTTTGCATCGCTTTGACGACAAACTGGCTGCAGCGGAGGACCGCTGGACCGCTGACGCCGAAGTGGGTGAAAATCATATCCATTTTGTGAGTAATCAGTGGTTTCCCTTTTGGATTAAGGACGCTAAGTGCGATTCCCCTTAGCGAAAGTCCTTGCAAAACTTTCTCCTTTATAAAAGGTTCAGAAGAGGTTACAGGGACTTCTGTTGGGAATAGGGTAGTAATGGTATGACCGGCTTTCTCGGCCCATGCATATCCATCGCCAGTCGAACCGGTATGGGGGACAGATTTTCCGCCGACGGCAATAATGATGCTGTCTGCAGAAATCCTTTCTCCATTCTTTAGTTCAACTGATTGTACGCTTCCTTCTCTGTAATGTACGTCTGCCACGGGGGTGTTCGTCTTAATTTCCACTTTTAAATCTTTAAGCTTAGATAAAAGCGCATCAACAACGGATTGAGCTTTATTGGAGACAGGGAACATCCTGCCATGATCTTCTTCCTTAAGCTTAATCCCTAGGCCTTCGAAAAAGGAAATGATGTCTTCATTGCTGAAAATGGAGAACGCACTGTATAAGAACCGCCCATTTCCGGGTATATGTTTAATGATTTCGTCGACTGGAAGGCGGTTGGTCACATTGCAGCGTCCGCCCCCGGAAATCGCCAGCTTGCGGCCGAGCTTGTCCCCTTTATCGATGAGCATCACTTTTGCATTCTGCTCGCCAGCAGCAATTGCAGCCATCAACCCAGACGGACCTCCGCCTAGGACAATTACATCGTATTTCATCGCTTCACCAACTTATAAAATTTCTGTTTGCGCTTTTCTTATTATAATACATCTTCTTTAAAAACATTTCCCTTTCTGTTCTTCACCCTGAAAACTGGCAGTCGGGCTGAAGAAAGAGTAAACTAGGAAGGCAAGAAATTGATAATTATCACTGTATCGGCTCATGTTTATGGTAATATAAAAGTTTGTAAACCGATTTTATTTTATAGATTGAAAAGTAGGGATTATATGTCATCTAAGCTATTGCGTGGGACGTTCATACTGACGGTTGGCACCATTTTATCCAAGGTGATTGGGTTGTTTTATGTTATTCCCTTTTTTGCCATCGTCGGAGATTATGGGACCGCCTTATATTCTTTCTCTTATATTCCGTATACCATTTTTATAAGTATTGCAACGGCTGGTGTGCCGTTGGCTGTTTCAAAGTTCATAGCAAAATATAATGCACTTGAAGAGTATGCTGTCGGCAGGAAGTTGTTTAAATCAGGAGTCGCTGTCATGCTGGCGACAGGTGTTTTCTCGTTCTTGATCATGTATGGAACGGCCCCGGGTCTGGCGGAGATTGTCATGAACACGAGTGGGGAAGATCAGGCGAAAATAACGGCTGAGGATGTGACAACCGTTATCCGGGCAGTCAGTTTTGCGCTGATCGTTGTTCCATTTATGAGTTTGATCCGCGGATTCTTTCAGGGTCATCAATCGATGGGTCCTTCAGCTGTCTCTCAAGTGGTGGAGCAAATTGTCAGGATTGCCTTCGTGCTTGCAGGTGCTTTTTTTGTGCTGAACGTAATGGATGGGGATATGGTGACCGCTGTCAGTGTAGCTACGTTTGCAGCGTTCATTGGTGCACTTGGCAGTCTAGGGGTGCTAGGCTGGTATTGGGTCAAAAGGAAACCGCATTTGGATCAATTACTGGCAGAAGACAAAAAAACATTGGATGTGCCTTTAAAGAAAATCTATAAGGAAATACTTGTTTATGCAGCGCCGTTTGTCTTTGTGGGCATTGCTAATCCGCTTTTCCAATTTGTTGATATGATGACATTCAACCGAGCAATGATTGCAATTGGCAATAGCCAGAATGAAGCGAATACTGCGTTTTCTGTGCTGAATTTCCAATCCCATAAATTGGTGATTATTCCTGTCTCATTGGCCACGGCCTTTTCATTGACACTTGTTCCAAGCATCACGACAGCTTTTACAGCAAACGACCGTAAGGGAATGAGGAGGCAGCTTGATCAAACCTTCCAGGTACTGATGTATCTGACAGTCCCAGCTGCAGTTGGCATTGCCCTGCTAGCGGAACCAATGTACACTGTTTTCTATGCGCATAATGATCTAGGAACAGAAGTATTGGCAACGTACGCGCCAGTTGCGATTCTGTTTGCACTATTTTCCGTAACTGCAGCAATCCTGCAAGGGATCAATGAGCAGCGCTTTACGATTTTAAGCCTGCTGACGGGATTGTTGGTGAAGCTGAGCCTGAACATTCCATTGATCAAGCTGTTTGAAACGCAGGGGGCTGTGATTTCGACTGCACTAGGCTATTTGGTCGCAATCATCATCAATATGCTAGTTATTAAAAAATTCGCAAAATATCCAATGGGTTTTGTAACGAGGAGAATTGTCCTAATCCTTGTGTTTTCGGGATTGATGGCAGGGGCAACAGCCGCTTTTTATCGTGTGCTTGTTCAGTTTATGTCACCGGCCAGCAAGTTCCATTCGATTTTGCTCATTCTTATTTCTGCTATTGTAGGTGCTGCTGTGTACTTTTATCTGGGATTCCGAACAAAACTGCTGGACAGGCTGTTCGGGGAGCGCGTTGCGCAAATCAAGCGAAAATTAAGGCTTCCCATTTAATTGAAATGGGCTTCGCTGCATCCTTATAGGAAAGCGAACAAGAAATTGGAATGGGCCTATGCCCATGTGAAAACGGGAGGGATACGATGAGAATAGATAAGGTGCTTGCCAACCTTGGATACGGGAGCAGGAAAGAGGTGAAGAAGCTTTTAAAAGATGGTGCTGTTAAAGTGAATGGTGAATTCATTAAGGATGCCAAACAGCATGTGAATCCTAAAAAGGACTTGATTACTTTCAATGGAGAGGAGATTCAATATCGCGAATTTATCTATTTGATGATGAATAAGCCGCCTGGCGTCATTTCCGCTACGGAAGACAGCCATGAGGAGACGGTCATCAACCTGCTTGAAGCGGAGGATTTGGTGTTTGAGCCTTTTCCAGTCGGTAGGCTTGATAAGGATACGGAAGGCCTTTTATTACTCACGAATGATGGACAGCTGTCCCATCGGCTGTTGTCACCGAAACAGCATGTGCCAAAAACGTATTTTGCAGTGATTGAGGGAGAAGTAACGGAACAGGATATAGTGTCCTTCAAGCAGGGAGTCACTCTTGATGACGGGTATAAGACGAAACCTGGAAAGCTTGTCATCGTAAAATCAGGCTTGACTTCGGACATCGAGTTGACGATCATCGAAGGGAAGTTTCATCAGGTGAAGCGAATGTTCCTTGCGGTAGGGAAGAGGGTCGTTTACTTGAAGAGAATCTCGATGGGCCCACTGCAGCTGGATGAAACGCTTGAGCTAGGAGAGTACAGAGAGCTGACAGACGAAGAAATCGACCTGCTGCAAAACTTATGAAAGATAAAAAATCGCCTTGGAACTCCCTCGGCGATTTTTGTGTATTCAATTTGTTTGGTATACGTTTCGTTATGTTCCTAAGACGACATTTTCACTTTTTTTTGGGTCGTTGTCCATTTACCTCTGCTCGGACTTTTTACTAAGTCGTTATAAGCCAGGACATTCAAATCCCTCTGGATGGTTCGAGGAGTAATTCCGAATTCCTCTACAAGATCTTGAGTTGTGACAGTTCCATTCTGACATATATACATGTAGATGGATTTGATGCGGTTTATCATCCGGTTAGTCGAAGGTTTCAAACAACCACTCCCTATCCTTTTTTAAACCCTTTGTCATATTCCTGCAACCGACATTGATTGATGACGAATCCTCAAGTATGTAGTTTCTTCTATACAGACAGCTCCTTTTGCGTCCATTTTAAAAAGGAAGTTATATGATGTCCTACCTTTTTTGACTATTTTACACTTTACCAACTCAAAATTCCAGATTATTCACGGTTTTTTATGAAAATTTAACAATTCGCTTGCTTACGTTCCCTTTCTTTACAATATAGATACTTTACGATATGTTGTGAAACACCGTAAATATGATTGTTATTAGAAAATTTAAATAGCAATAGGCTGTCCACTGTTTACGGATCGAGCTAAAAAGGAGTAAAATAATATTCAAGTTTTCAAATGGGATTTGCGGTACTAAATACATCTTGATGTTCCCGATCCTATAAAGCTACATATAACGCTTAATTGGAGGTATTCACCTTGACTTCGATCAACTGGATGGAAGAAGTAAAAAAAAGAGAATCGGACTTGATCAAAGATGCTCAGCAGCTCTTGAGAATCAAGAGTGTTCTCGATGATGAAAACAGCACCTTGGACGCGCCGCTTGGGGAAGGGGTAAAGAAAGCATTAGAATTTATGCTTCAATTAGGGGAACAGGATGGCTTCACTGCGAAAAACGTTGGAAATCTTGCTGGACACCTGGAATTCGGACAGGGAGAAGAAATCGTCGGTGTTCTCTGCCATGTTGATGTCGTGCCAGAAGGGGATGGCTGGTCAAGCGACCCGTATGGCGCTGACATTCGCGACGGAAAAATCTATGCTCGAGGAGCAATTGATGACAAAGGTCCAACCATGGCCGCATATTATGCGATGAAAATTGTCAAAGAATCAGGCTTGCCCGTTAATAAACGTGTCAGGATGATCATTGGCACGGATGAGGAAAGTGAATGGCGCTGTGTCGACCATTATTTTGAACAGGAAGAAATGCCTGCGATCGGTTTTGCGCCGGACGCTGATTTTCCAATCATTTTTGCCGAAAAAGGAATTGCTGATTATGATTTAGTTTATAAACCAGCTGTTATCGAAAAAGAAGGCTTTGATTCCGAAGTAATCGAATTTTCATCCGGTCGCCGATATAATATGGTGCCGGATTACGCAAAAGCGGAGCTTGCCGTTTTGCAGGGCCAGACAGATATTGTTCAGCGCTTTGACGAATTCAAACGGAAAAAGGAACTAGCAGGAAAGGTGACCGTCGAGAGTGGCAAGCTTGTCCTTGAACTGGAAGGAGTTTCTGCCCATGGCATGGAACCGGACAATGGAAAAAATGCAGGACTTTTAATGGCCGACTTCCTTTCTGAATTAAATCTGGATGGAAATAGTGGAAAATTCTTCCGATTTACCGCCAACTACTTGGGAAAGGATTCTCGGGGTAAGGAGCTGGGCATTGCTTTTTCCGATGATATCACTGGAGACTTGACCATCAATGTCGGGAAACTATCGTATTCCCGCGAGACTGGCGGCCGTGCAGGATTGAATATGCGTTATCCGGTTACGACGGATCTGGAAAAGACAAAAAAAATCCTGTATCAGCTTATAGAAACGGAAGAGTTGACGATCGAGAATTTCTCGAATTCTCATCCGCATCATGTTGATGAAAATAATTTCCTTGTCCAAACGTTGAAAAAAGTTTATGAAGAACAGGTTGGCGAAAAGGCAGAACTGCTCTCCATTGGCGGCGGTACTTATGCAAGGTCACTTGAATCTGGGGTGGCATTTGGCCCGCTGTTCCCTGGCAGACCCGATATCGCACACCAGAAGGATGAATATATAATCATCGAAGATCTTTTGCGGGCAACGGCGATCTACGCTCAGGCTATTTATGAATTGGCAAAATAGAGATTTTAGTAAACCAAGGAGGGGAAGAAAATGGAATATGTAATGGTCGATGGTAGGACGCTGGACAGGTCAGCAGCGAAGGTGGACATAGAGGATAGGGGTTACCAGTTTGGTGATGGCGTATACGAGGTCATCCGCGTGTACAACGGGAAAATGTTCACCGGGATGGAGCACCTAAAGCGGCTCAAGGAGAGTGCCGAAAAGATCCAGATGAAGCTACCGTACAGTCCTGAAGAACTTTTAGCCAGAATGGAAGAACTCATTTTGAAAAACGAAGTGGACACCGGAACGGTATATATGCAGTTTACAAGGGGAATTTCTCCCCGAAATCATGTTTTTCCGGGAGAAAATGTCGCGACTACTTTTGTTGCTTATACGCGCAAAGTACCTCGCCCTGTGGAACCGATGGAAAAAGGGGTATGTGCCATCCTTGATGAGGATATTCGCTGGCTCCGCTGTGACATTAAAAGCCTGAACTTACTAGGAAACCTGCTCTCCAAACAAAGAGCGGCAGAAGCAAACTGCTTCGAGGCCATTCTCCATCGCGGAGAAACGGTTACGGAAGGCAGCCATTCCAATATATCAATTGTCAAAGATGGGGTGATCATTACCCACCAGGCAGACAACCATATTCTGAATGGAATCACAAGACAAAAGATGTTGGAAATCTGTCGAAATGAGAGCATTCCATTTGAGGAGCGAGCATTTTCGCTGGATGAATTATCCTCAGCCGATGAAGTTTTCTCATCTGGTACAACCGTCGAAGTCATGCCAGTTGTCGAGGTCGCTGGAAAACCAGTCGGAAACGGGCGGCCAGGTTCGGTTACGAGGCAGCTCCAAGCTCTTTTCAAAGCAGAAATCGAACGACAATGCGGACAAATCTGACTATGAACCTGCAGCAGTAAAGCTGCAGGTTCTTTTTCTAGATCAGCAATCGCTTGCTTTGTTTTTTCTTGACAGGAATGGGTATCATAAAAATATTTAAAAAAACAGGACTGCTTTTGTTTCCGTATAAGAAAGCCTGTCAGGACTTTTCTTATTTGGAAAACCGAACAGGGGGGAATAAAAATGAAATTCACACCTGAACAGCATATCGAATTGCATGGATTCAATAATCTTACGAAATCATTAAGTTTTAATATGTTTGATATCTGTTATACGAGAACGAAGGAAGAGCGGGAAGCGTATATTGAATATATTGATGAACAGTATAGTGCAGAACGACTTACCAAAATACTCACTCATGTGGCGGATATCATTGGAGCGCATGTCCTTAATGTCGCGAAGCAAGATTACGTGCCCCAGGGTGCCAGTGTGACGATCCTCGTATCCGAAGGTCCGGTTGTGGAGATTCCGAATGGAGCGTATGATGAATCGCCCGGACCATTGCCAGACAATGTGGTATTGCAGCTAGATAAAAGCCATATTACTGTTCATACTTACCCGGAGTTCCATCCTGATGAAGGGATCAGTACATTCCGGGCGGATATTGATGTCTCCACTTGTGGGGAGATTACGCCGTTAAAAGCGCTTAATTATCTCATCCATTCCTTTGAAACCGATGTAATGACGATTGATTATAAAGTAAGAGGCTTCACTAGGGATAAGGAAGGAAACAAGCTGTTCATCGACCATGACATAAGCTCGATTCAAAACTACATTCCAGAAAATGTAAAAGATCAATTCGATATGGTTGATATCAATGTTTATCAAGAAAATATTTTTCATACTAAATGCAAGCTAAGAGAATTTGATCTTGATAATTATCTTTTCGGCTATACGAAAGATTCATTGTCCCCCGAAGAACGGGAAGAAATCTCTGAAAGGATTCAAGCCGAGATGGAAGAAATCGTTTCCGGAGTGACGCTTCACTCTGGGACCATTTTTGAAGAGGACGACGAAGAGTTGGACAACTAGCGGGATGGTATAGAAATCCGGCATGGAAGAAAGGTCGATAGACAAGAGATTTTGAAATAAGAAAAAAACTCGCTATTGCTAACGAGTCTTAACGGTTAATTTTCAAATTGGAATAAATCACTGGAAAGGTATCTTTCCCCGGTATCACAAGCAATGCAAATGACGACTTCATCTGGTTTTAACTGCTTTGCAACATCGATGGCTGCGAAGCACGCAGCGCCTGAGGATGGGCCGACAAGGATGCCTTCCTCCCTGGCGAGCCTTCTTGCAGTTTCGTAGGCGTCCTCATCTTCAATTTTATGGATTTTTTCGTACACATCCTGATTGAGGATTTTGGGAATAAAGCCAGGACTTGTGCCAACCAGTTTATGCTTTCCGGGTTTGCCTCCTGACAGGACAGGCGACCCAGCTGGTTCGACGACGTGTACGCTCATGTTCCGAAATGCTTCTTTTAATGCTTCGCCCGTTCCGGTGATCGTTCCTCCGGTTCCTGCTGTAGCTACAAACGCGCTCAACGGTTTTTTCAGTACTTTCATTGCGTCGATGATTTCCTTTGCGGTTGATTTCCGGTGGGCATCAGGATTTGCGGCATTTTCAAATTGCATTGGCATATAGCTGTCGGGTATTTCCTTTCGTAATTCTTCTGCTTTTTTGATTGCACCCGGCATCTTTTCGTCTCCCGGTGTGAGCACGACTTTAGCTCCGTAGGCTTTTAACAGGTTGATTCTTTCCATTGTCATCGTATCGGGCATGACGAGGATTGCTTTATAGCCTCTTGCCGCTGCATTCATCGCCAGTCCGATTCCCGTATTGCCGCTTGTTGGCTCGATGATCGTTGAGCCGGGCTTCAGCTTCCCTTCCTTTTCAGCTGCCTCGATCATGTTGAAGGCCGCTCTGTCTTTGACGCTCTTGCTCGGATTGAAGTATTCAAGCTTCAAGTAAACCGATGCCCCGCCCTCAGGTGCCAGGCGGTTTAATTTTACTAACGGTGTTTCACCGATTAATGCAGTAATAGTAGGAACGACTCTCATTGGGTATCCTCCTTTAATATGTTCGATTGTTTCTAAGGGAAGCAATCGAAAAGATAATCATATCTTCTCTTTATCATATAAAAAAATACTATTCCGATCAACTTGTAAGGAATAAAAGTTCTGAAGGAATATCTGCCAATTTCACATGCCATTTGCTACAATAAGACGAGAAAGGATGTTGATCACAATTGGACCAGCATGCTCATTTTTTCTATGCGCTCGAGCTTCCTGAAGAGGCGAAAGCAGAGATCCAGAGCAGAATCGAACATTTGAAAAAAGAATTCCCATTTCAATCTTGGGTTCATCCTAAGGATCTACATATTACACTGGCGTTTCTCGGTAATGCTCCTAATGAGAAGATCGAAGCTGCCAATGAACGAGTGGAAGCAGCAATAAAGCTGCAAACTTCCTTTGAATTGATAGTCGACCGCTTGGACATTTTTGGTCGCAACGATGCGCCTCGAGTGTTTTGGGCGGGGCTTAAAGACTCACATAAGTTGACAGAAGTCAGGCAGGATGTGTTTGCAGCTTGCCTTGCTGCAGGATTCCAACTTGAAAAACGTCCCTTCAGTCCGCATATTACCATCGCGAGAAAATGGCTGGGGGAAGCCCCTTTTTCTAAGGCAGCACTCGGGGCAGTGAGTCCTTTTAAAAAGGACCCAATTTCCTTTCAGGCTAGAAGGGTTGTTTTGTACAAGACCCATTTGGGGAAAAGCCCTAAGTATGAACCGATCGAACAATTCCCGCTTGCTCCCAATGAATAAGGCTAAGGGAAGCAGGAACGAAGGCAGGTCAATCAATGGCACAATTAATCAAACTTCAAGATTATGTATCGCGCTATGCTCAAGATATTTATCTATATCCTTCGAGGTATGTCCGGCTGAAAAAAAAGCAGTGGGAAGGATGGAAGGAGAAGTGGGAACACGGATCGGACCAGCCAATCGATTTTATGAAGGAATCCTCTCCACCACTACCTGAGTCCTTTATTGAAAAAATCAAGAGTAGAATTCGGCTACATGGATCAGGAGTAGAAGCGGAAATGATCCCAGAAGGCCAGCGACACAGCGAAGAACAGGACATTCTGTTCGGTTCCGGTGCATTCGATTCTCTCCACAGCATCCACACGGAAGAGGGGCTAAAGCAGCATTTCCTTGATAATTTGCTGCCGTTCCAGCTAAAATGGGCGAGTTCCACATTGACGGAGAGATCCTTTCTTGCAAAAGACTTTTTGCATGACCCGACCCTGAAGTTTTTGCTTCAGCGTTTTCCTGATACCTTCCTCGTTTTATATAAACCTATCTTTTTACTGAAAAAAGCGCCGGTCGAAGCGGAACTGGTCCTGATCACTCCCGTCGCCGCGATGTGTATTTCTTTTATGGAAGCAGAGGAGGATGCTGCTTTTATCGGCTCAAAGGACCGATTCTGGATCAAAAAAACAAGAAATACGGAAACCAAAATCCTTAATCCACTGATTCCCTTGAACAGGACAGAAAAAATTGTCAAAGCTCTTTTTGATTTATACGAAGTGGATCTGCCAGTGCAAAAATTGCTGCTGTCGCGAAATGGCTACTTCGATTATCCGTTGCCGCCGTACGGAGTTCAGTTCATTGATAAACGGGATTTTGCGGACTGGTTTATCGTTCAGCGAGGAATGAAATCACCATTAAAGCATATCCAATTAAAAGCAGCTCAGGTGCTGCTGCAATTTTGCCAGACGACATCGGTCAGGAGACTTGAATGGGAGAATCAGCCAGGAGATGGTGAATAAGGATGCCAACAAGAATGGCATTAGGGATCCTGTCAGAACGAACAATCAAGCAGCTCGAGGAGTGAAAACGAAATGATTGCCATTGAAAGGGAGTTTTATGCCTATCTTGATCAAGTAGACTTGATAACAGTTTTGCTGCCTTATTCTTATTTTCATGGTGAATCCAAAGAATTCCGGCTCAAAGGAGAGGGCATTGATTTGCCTTTGGAAATCCAGGAAAAGAGAAATCTTGAGGAAATGGTTAAATATAGTTGCCTGGCCAGTATCCAGCCGGATATCGGCAAGCCATATGAAATAGTAACGGATCATGGTGGGAAAACAGACCTGCAAATCGGAGCAGTCATCCGTACAGAGGAATTTGACAGATGCTTTTTTTACGAGGGAATGGATCTTGGGGTCAGCTATACACCTGAAAAGAGCACGTTCAAGCTCTGGGCTCCTACTGCCGGGAAAGTCAGGTTGAAGCTGCTTACGGATGATCAGCAACATCCCGAATTCATCCATATGAGAAGGGCAGATAAAGGCGTGTGGAGTATTACTGTTGAACGAGACCTAGAGCTTTATCGCTATTCCTTCCTAGTGTGTGTCAATCTTGAATGGCGAGAGGCGGTTGATCCATATGCAACCGCAGCAACGGTGAATGGCGAATATGGAGTGGTGATCGATCGCGCCAAAGCTAGCGTAGCAATAACCAGTTGCCCACCTATGAGGAGTCCGGTTGATGCGATCATTTATGAAGCCCATATCAGGGATTTGACTATGCATCCGAACAGTGGTGCTTCGAAAAAAGGAACCTATCTGGGCGCTGCGGAGATGAATACCGCGACTCCAAAAGGGGAGAGTACCGGCCTTTCTTATATACAGCAGCTAGGTGTCACCCATATTGAGTTTCTTCCTTTTCATGATTTTGAAGGGATAGACGAACGGGCCCCTTTACGGTCTTATAACTGGGGGTATAATCCTGTCCATTATAATGTGCCAGATGGCAGCTATGCGACAGATCCAGAAGATCCATACAATCGGATCACCGAGCTGAAGCAGCTGATTTCTGCGATCCATAAAATGGGTATGGGTGTCATCATGGATGTTGTTTTTAATCATGTCTATATTCGGGAAGATTCCTCTTTTGAAAAAATCGTCCCCGGTTATTTTTTTCGGCATGATCAAAATGGTCTTCCTTCCAACGGGACCGGAGTCGGGAACGATATCGCCTCTGAAAGGCTGATGGGGAGAAAATACATCGTTGATTCTGTCCTGTACTGGCTGAAGGAGTATCAGGTAGACGGTTTTCGCTTTGACCTGATGGGAATCCTTGATGTGGAGACGATGACTGCCGTCAGAAAGGCAGTGGACGATGCAAGGCCTGATGTTTTGATCATTGGTGAGGGGTGGGATTTGAATACTCCGCTGCCGGATGACCGGAAAGCCAATATTGCCAACCAGGCAAAGCTGCCAAAAATTGGTCAGTTTAATGACTGGTTTCGGGATTCCATCAAGGGCAGTACTTTTAATATTTATGATAAAGGGTATGCCTTGGGCAATGAGCGGTATTTGGAAGCCGCAAAACAGGTACTGGCAGGCAGCATTGGAATGGGCAAGTGGAAGAGCTTATTCCTCCAGCCGACGCAGTCGGTGAACTACATTGAGTCACATGATAACCATACGTTATGGGATAAGCTGAAAATAGCCAATCCTGAGGAAGAAGAAGCGATTTTAAAAAGGCAGCACAAGCTGGCAACATCGATGGTTTTGCTGGCGCAGGGCATTCCATTTTTACACAGCGGCCAAGAATTTTTCCGGACAAAGAAGGGGGTTGCCAACAGTTATGGATCTCCTGATGACATCAACTGGCTGGATTGGGACCTTCGGGATCATAACCTGAATCATGTTAGCTACATCAAGGGAATGATCGAGATTCGAACAGCGAACGAAGCTTTCAGAATGGATGACAGTGAAGAAGTCCGCCGGCGATTAACGTTTTTGCCACTTCAGACTCCGTTGATCGGCTTTGAATTGCAGGCAGAAGCAGGCTGGGATAAAATCGTCGTGCTGTTCAACCCTTCCTTGGACCAGCAGACAGCAGAACTGCCGGAACAGGCAAAATGGCTGGTTCTTGCTGACCATCAAAATGCCTCGGCCCAGCCATCTCGACAACTGGAAGGAAATAACGTTCTGCTCGAGCCGTGCTCTCTTTTCATAGCAGCAAAATAGATGGATAACTTTTTGCCAATGTTAAATTCGTGCCGTTGGGGTTGACGTACCGAGCCGTCGAGGATAAAATTTATTAGATAAGCCATTTTGTGTATTTCAACTATTATTTAACAAAGTAGCAGGAGACGCTTGTAAAGCGAGTGAAGTCAAAAGCGCCAACTTCACTGTTCCAGTTTTCCGGGCGGAATGCGCTTTCTATTCAAATCAACAGCGAATTTAGATTTAGATTTTACAGAATCCATTTCCAGTTTTCAGCATAGGGGAAATTGTGATAAATGAAGGTGACTAACTTTGGAACATTTATTTGGACAGGATTGGGAGATTATTCCTGCTGGCGGCGCAACAGGTGCAGCCTTTTTTGCACAGCATGAGGAACAAAGGCTGTTTTTAAAACGAAATTCATCCCCTTTCCTTGCTGTACTCTCCGCAGAAGGAATCGTACCTAAGCTTGTTTGGACGAAAAGGTTAGAAAACGGAGATGTGATAACGGCGCAGCAATGGATGAACGGAAGTGAGCTGAAGCCCGGGGATATGAACAATGATCGAGTTGCCAGGCTGCTGAAGAAAATTCATGCTTCCGATCCGCTTCTTGGAATGCTGACCAGGCTGGGAAAAAGTCCGCTGAAACCCGAGATGTTCCTTCAAGCCTTACAGGAAGATTTAGATGAGGAATGGAGTAGGAATCCTGCAGTCAGTGATGCGTTGAAGTTTCTGACTGAATTTGTCGGCGATGTTGACTGCGCTGAAAAAGTAGTTTGTCATTGCGATGTCAATCATAACAACTGGCTGCTCACCGAAGACAACCAGTTGTATTTAATTGATTGGGACGGTGCGATGATCGCTGATCCTGCGATTGATCTTGGCCTCCTCCTCTATTCCTATATACCAGTAGAGGAATGGGAAGGTTGGCTGGAAAAGTATGGGATACACTTGACCGATAACCTCCGACTGCGCATGAAATGGTATGTTGTCGCTCAGTCATTAACATCGATTCAATGGCACAAAAATCAAAAGCGCATTCCTGAAATGGATAAATGGATTGAATTTTTAAAGTCCCTTTTTTAAGAATAGCTAGTTTGTGAACGGTCGTTGGTAATTATGAGAATGGACCGATATCATTCACCCATTGAGATAGCTGATTCCGATTCGCCTCAATATGCTGTTCCAGGTCGGATGCGTTAACGCCGTTTTGGCTGTACTGATAAACATCCTCGAGAATGGTTTTGATGGCACCGTCTACATTCGTGTTGACCATCAATGATTTGATTAATCGTTCCAACTGTTGATACTCGGCAACCGATCCGCAGCAATCCGTTTGCTGGTTGGTTAATATATCCTTTAATAAATTTACCTGGTCATGGTGGCTTAATGGCACAATGATCACCCTTTCTTTTAAAAGGAATTCACATATAGATTGTGGATTCCTTTTTGCATTTATGCAGCCAACAGAAATTTCACCTTGAAAACAGCGTGGTTGCATGATATTGTTTGAAACGAATGAAAATAGTACAGAGGTGTCATGATGAGACTACGAAACAAGCCTTGGGCTAAAGCTAAATTGAAGGAATACGCGGATTTTGTGATCCAGGAACCGGAGCAGCACCGGGGGAAATGGGGAGAGGTTTTTACAAAGGACCAGCCGCTCCACATAGAAATCGGTACCGGGAAAGGCCAATTCATCACAGGGATGGCCAAAGCCAATCCAGACATGAATTATATCGGCATTGAACTGCAGGAAAGCGTGATTGTCAGTGCGCTGGACAGGCTGATTGAAGAAAATTTGCCAAACTGCAAGCTGATGAACGTAAATGGTGCTGAGCTTGCGAAGTATTTTACCAGTGGGGACGTAAGCCGGATTTATTTGAATTTTTCTGACCCATGGCCAAAAACACGCCATGAAAAACGTAGACTTACGTTTGCATCATTCCTGAAGGTTTATGAATCCATCCTTGTGAAAAATGGTGAAATTCACTTTAAAACAGATAATCAGGGTTTGTTTGAATACTCTCTTATAAGCTTTTCGCATTATGGCATGAAGTTGAATTACCTCAGCCTCGACCTCCATAATAGCGATTATGAAGGCAATATTATGACCGAATACGAAGAAAAATTTTCATTGCGAGGCAGCCGAATTTTTCGCTGTGAAGTGCAATTTATGTCTAAATAGCGTGACGATCGAACCGGCGATTTTGCATCGACCGGTTTTTTTTACTGGAAAAAAAGCTTGATAATTTCCAGTTCGCCAATAAAATTTTATTTTCGCCAATAAAGTAGGGGAAATCGCCAATAAAAATGTATTTTCGCCAATAAAATCTGAAAATCGCCAATAAAATTGTGAACTCCGCCAATAAAAAGAATTCCTAAGAAAACATTCTAGTTAAAAATCAAAATAGAAGCTGAATTATTTAAAGATTTAAATTTCAGTGATACAATCATAAGAAAAAGGAGGTTGGGCAATGGAAAATCTGGAGCTTGAAACTGTTAAGCTAAGATGGATGAGTGGCGGGGAAACGCATCTGGATGGCGGTGCGATGTTCGGAGTCGTGCCGAAACCGCTTTGGACGAGGAAGTATGCAGTAAATGATAAAAATCAGATCAAGCTGAGGACAGATCCGATTCTCATTCAAGCGGAAGGAAAGAATTTTTTAGTGGAAAGCGGAATGGGAAATGGAAAGCTAAATGAGAAGCAGAAACGAAATTATGGGGTAATGGAAGAATCAAACCTTGATGCCGAACTGGATCTGCTAGGACTGACTGTCGCTGACATCGACTATGTTTTGATGACACATATGCATTTTGATCATGCATGCGGATTAACGAAAGAAGTCAATGGGGAACTGGAATCTGTTTTCGTCAACGCGAAAATCATCACATCACAGATTGAGTGGGATGAAATGCGCAATCCGAATATCCGTTCCAGGAGTACATACTGGAAAGAAAATTGGCTTGGAATCGAACAGCAGGTTGAGACGTTTGAAAAAGAATGGAGTTTTGGACCGCTCAAGATGATTCACACTGGAGGACACAGTGATGGACATTCCATCCTGATCGTGGAGGATGGAAATGCTACCGTGGTCCATATGGCTGATATCATGCCGACCCATGCCCACCAAAATCCGCTTTGGGTGATGGCATATGATGACTACCCGATGGATTCCATTTATGCAAAGCAGAAGTGGCTTGAATTTGGAATAAGCAGAAATGCATGGTTCACTTTTTACCATGATTCGGTGTACAGGGCCGTCCAATTCAACGAGGATGGAAAAATAAGGGACAGCATCTCGAGAGAAGAATAGACCTGCTGCGGCTAGTCTATTCTTCATTGCTTAATGCAATGGGTAGGTGTGCAGGATGACTCCGGTTGAAGCATCTGCGATGAACTCATATTGTTCGACCTTTCCGTCAACATCTCTTGTAATCCCGCCTTTATACACCTGGTACTCGATTGGCGGAATGGAGTAGGGTTCAATCGTCATATTGATCCATGAACCGCTGATGGGCCCGGATTTTTTAAAAGCGGCCTTTGCATCATTCAATACTTTATCTGCAGAGACTGTTTCTTTTTGCGAGGCCAGTTCCTTTACCGTGTATGCACATACAAGACCGGCACCAACGCCGAAGACAAAGGCTTTCCAGTTCATAGTCTTAGTACCTCCAAAGTTAGATAGGATAGCTTCATCATACCAAATCCATAAGCTGGAGCAAAGGATTAGCGATGATAATCATTGTTTGTCAGGAATAAGACTGGCAAGCAGAGGGAATGTTCTGTAAAATAGATGATATACATAATGGTTAGCAAACCTAAATTTTTTTTGGAAAAGGAGCAAATTAATGAACGAGCAAACATTAAGTCTGTTTAAAACGTTGACAGAATTGCCTGGAGCGCCGGGAAATGAACATGCTGTGCGCAAATTCATGCGTGAGCAGCTGGAACAGTATGCTGATGAATTGATCCAGGATAAATTGGGAAGTGTGTTCGGCGTGAAAAAGGGGAACCCGGATGGCCCGAAAATCATGGTTGCCGGCCATATGGATGAAGTCGGTTTCATGGTAACTTCAATCACGAAAAACGGGATGATCCGATTCCAGACGCTTGGCGGCTGGTGGAGCCAGGTCCTACTTGCTCAGCGCGTCCAGATCATTACGAACAACGGTCCAGTTACTGGTGTGGTTGGCTCGATCCCCCCTCATCTTTTGGATGAGTCCAAACGCAATAAACCGATGGAAATCAACAATATGCTGATTGATATCGGTGCAGATGATAAGGAAGATGCGATCAAGATTGGCATCAAACCAGGACAGCAAATCGTGCCGATCTGTCCGTTCACGACAATGGCAAACGAAAAGAAGATTCTCGCGAAAGCCTGGGATAACCGCTATGGCTGCGGATTGGCTATCGAATTGCTAAGGGAAACAAAAGACATTCAGTTGCCAAACACTTTGTACTCCGGCGCTACTGTCCAGGAGGAGGTCGGCTTACGAGGAGCTCAGACGGCTGCCAATATGATCGACCCGGACATTTTCTTTGCATTGGATGCAAGCCCGGCGAATGATATGTCAGGTGATAAAAATGAATTTGGCCAGCTTGGGAAGGGAACATTGCTAAGAATTCTCGACCGCTCGATGGTCACGCATCGGGGCATGAGGGAATTTGTTCTTGATATGGCAGAAACCCATGACATACCATACCAATACTTCGTTTCCCAAGGTGGAACGGATGCAGGAAGAGTCCACACTTCGAATCAGGGAATCCCTAGTGCGGTTATCGGAATCTGCTCACGGTACATCCACACAGCGGCATCCATGATCCATGTTGATGACTATGCGGCAGCGAAGGAACTGCTCGTAAAACTTGTCAAAGCAGCTGATAAGACAACCGTCGAAACCATCAAAAAGAATAGTTAATCAACTCAGATAGAACGGGCAGCTAATCACTGCCCTTTTTTGTGTCACATAGGGGTCACCTGGTTATTTCTGTATTTGACAGAGACGTCATTCGGTGAATAACTGGACGAAGATAAGGAGGAAATATAGATGAAAGTGGCAGTAGGCTCAAAGAATCTGGTAAAAATCAGGGCGGCAAAGGCAGCTTTTATAGGGGCAGATTATGAGATTTTCGCCATTGATGCTGAATCGGGGGTGAGCGACCAGCCAATGTCAGATGAGGAAACCATCAAAGGGGCTGTTAACAGAGCCATTGAGGCTGCAAAAAAAGGAGAAGCGGAAATTGGCATTGGCCTTGAAGGTGGTGTCCAGCAAACTCCATATGGACTGCTGCTTTGCAATTGGGGGGCTCTGGCAGTGAATGGGAAGGAGCCGTTTATTGCTGGTGGAGCGAGAATTCCGCTTCCTGATGAAGTCGCCCGGCAATTGTTGGCTGGCTTCGAATTGGGTCCTGTGATGGATGAGTATGTAAAAAAACAGAACGTCCGTGAAAAGGAAGGGGCGATCGGGATTTTTACAAATGGCCAAATCAATCGCAGTGAAATGTTTACCCACGTCATGAAGCTGCTCGCCGGACAATTTGAATATGATAGGAATCAAACGAAACAGGAAAAATTATAAAGATTTATCGACAAATTTCTAAAAATAACTTAATTTCCAACAAAAAATGCTAAGGAAGCCTTGTCATCAATCAAACAGGCAAGGTATGATAGAAATGGAGTGGCAAAGTCCTTAGCTAGGGGGAAAAAAGTATGATAGAGTTCAGAAGGGCATTTGGGCTTGTTATAGTAGGATTATTTCTGCTGAGCGGTTGTTCTGCCCAGTTTTCAGAGCAAAAGGCTGAAATAAAAAAAGACGTTTTGACTACATTTGAAGCACAGCCTGAAAAAACGAATCATAGTACAAAAGATATAGATTTTTACTTGCCATCCAATTTTAAGGTGGAAGAGGAAAAGCCAAATAATATTCTATTTAAGAATGGGTCTAAAACGTATATTTTATTTTATAACCAACATGAAAAAGACGATAGCAAAGTGGTCTATGATTCCACTGCGAAGCAGCAGAAGGAATGGGATGCTAATGAGACATTCAGTGAAAATGGAAAATTTGGCTATATGATGGTCAAACAGCTGAAAGAAAATCAGTATCAAGTAATTGTCGGCATTGGCGGGGTCAAGCTTACTACAGAAACCGAAAATGTAAAAGAAGATGCAGAGACGATGATGTCCATCGCAAATTCCGTGAACGTCAAATAGCTCAATCTCGGCGCTGTCTGAAGCTAGTATAAGCTCAGGCAGCTTTTTTTACTTGCTCTTCATAATCAGATTTGTTTCTTTTTTTAACATGCATGGGTACAATAGGAAAAGTAAACCTAGATTAAACAGGAGGAAACAAAATGAAAACTTTGGAGTCAATGGAACAATTTGAAACAATGAAAAACGAGGGAAAACATATATTTTTATTTACGGCAGTCTGGTGCCCAGACTGCCGCATGATTGAACCAGTCATGCCTGAAATTGAAAGCAAGTACAGCGACTATGAATTTGTTACTGTTGACCGCGATGATTTCATCGATTTATGCATTCAGCTGGATGTTTTTGGCATTC
Source organism: Mesobacillus subterraneus (assembly GCF_000934845.1). GTDB lineage: Bacteria > Bacillota > Bacilli > Bacillales > Cytobacillaceae > Mesobacillus > Mesobacillus stamsii. The sequence goes on along the minus strand of NZ_JXIQ01000064.1, from coordinate 1,047 downwards.
CAAGTTTTATCGCGTTTGATAACGGCAAAGAACTTGGGCGATTTGTCAGCAAGAACAGAAAAACACAGGCTGAAATCGAAAACTTTATTGAAGGCCTTGCTTAATCCTTTCCCCCACTTTTCCTGAGTTGGTGGGAAATTTTATGTTAGATTCAGAAACTCCTGAGGAAGGGGAGGGATACAAATGGACAGCAGAAAAATGCGTAATGAGCTTGAAAACCGTTTGCAGCGTTCGGACAGGACAATATCCTATGACCGAGAAATGGATCAGTTGAGGATTGAAAATAAAAACACGGGGCGCGGCATTACGATTTCCTTGTCCGGGATTGTCGCCAAGTGGCAGGATCAGAAAGAAAAGGCGATTGATGAAGTTGTCTACTATGTTTCCGAAGGCTTAAATGCGATGGAAAGTCAACTTGAGCTGTCTGGCAAGGAAAAAAACATCTTCCCTGTCATCCGTTCGACGTCCTTTCCATCGGAAGCGGAGGAGGGCACGCCCTTCCTGTACGATGATCATACAGCTGAAACAAGGATCTATTATGCTTTAGATTTAGGAACTACTTACAGGCTGATTGATTCAAAACTGCTGAAGAAAGAAGACTGGTCTGCGGAGCAAGTGCGCGAAACAGCTTTGTTCAATGTCCGTTCCCTTACCGTCAAGCTGAAGGAGGATCGTGTGGCGGACAACAGTTTTTATTTCCTCAATACAAATGATGGCTATGATGCGAGCAGAATTTTGAATACAAGCTTGTTGAATGAAATGAAGAAAAAAGCGAAGGGGACCATGGCTGTAGCCGTTCCCCACCAGGATGTGCTGATCATCGCTGATGTAGAAAATAATACCGGCTATGATATCCTCGCCGAGATGACCATGAGCTTTTTTGCAAGTGGAAGGGTACCGATCACTGCCTTAAGTTTTTTATATGAAGATGGAAAATTAGAACCAATTTTTATTTTGGGTAAAACAAAAAAATAAGATGCAGCAGAGGAAGCCCGATTGTACGGGCTTTTTCTTTTTATTCATGTAACCTGCATTCCCGTAATTTAT
>NZ_JXIQ01000063.1 GCF_000934845.1 Mesobacillus subterraneus | reverse complement strand
TTCAATAAATCATTCAGTTCTAACTGCAAGGATTGCTGGCCATTCAATAAATTATTTTGTTCTAACTGCAAGGATTGCTGGCCATTCTCTAAATTGATTAAATTATTTTTGATAGATTCAAACCGTGCATCAACAGATTCAAACTGTGCATCAACAGCATCAAATCGCTTGTCCATGGAATCCAGCCGCTCTAATATCTTGTTCAATATTCTCTCCATCTCATTCACCTCCTTCTGTATGAATTAATTATACCCAGGCATGTAAAACAAGTCACTATTTTTATATTGACGAAAACAAATAAGACCAAAGCGACTGGCTTTGGACATGGCATTCTCGTTAAGGAAGGGACTTAAGGAAGCAAAAAGAAATACAGGAATAATTCAGGAGAATCCTTGACTAATAAATTGCTCGTATTTCCGAAAATCGAATCGAAAACGTCTTTTGTTTTTCATCTTTCAGTGAAAGAATTTGCTCCTTTACATTTAGCCCATAGACGCGGCCTTTAAAAACGGCTAATGAACCATTTGCGTTGTACTGAATCGTGATCGGGTTTTTGTCAATCAGTTTTTTTAAAAACATAGGATTCACCTCACTTTATTTGATTTACAGGATTGATTATAATATGGAATTTTTAATAAAGAGTGAATGGAATGTTAAACGTTGTTTAATAAATATTAAGTATGTAAGACAATGGAACTTATTTTTGTTTTAGATGAAACAACAATAAGTAAACACGCTTTTTTTACTCGAAAAAGTAAATATATCTAAGCTTTAACATTCACTTTAGGAGAAGGCAATGGAACTCTGATTTTTGAGATATAACCTAGAATTAAGTACCGGTTTCATTGAGTTTGTTTGTTTTAGAAGATAGGGAATGTATTAGTTCATAGGGCTTTATAAATATATTTATAGCCAGAAGTTTGGCAGTGAAAGAAACAAGGATTATAGGTTCGTTTTCCGTTCTTAAAAGTTGCTTTAATGGTTAAAATTCCATCATAATTAGATACATAAGGAATGGAGGGATAAAGATGAAAATACTTATTATTGGTGGCGATGCAGCGGGAATGAGTGCTGCGATGCAAATGGTTCGGAACAGCTCTGGAAATGAGATTACGGTATTGGAAAAGGGTGACGTGTATTCATACGGTCAATGTGGCCTGCCTTATGTAATCAGCGGGAAGATTGAGTCTACCGATCGATTAATTGCGCGCACTCCAGCTGCTTTTAGAGAAAAATATGGCATTGATGCACGAGTATTTCATGAAGTCCAAAAAGTGGACACGAAAAATAAACTTGTTAGTGGAATAAACCACGAAAATGGGGATACGTTTAATCTTCCTTATGACCGCTTGCTAATTGCCACTGGTGTAAGTTCGGTCGTTCCAAAATGGGAAGGCGTGACACTTCCGGGTATTTTCTCTTTAAAGACCATCCATGATGCCAAAGAAATTATCGATTATTTGCAGAATGATAGAAAGAATGTGACCGTGATCGGCGGCGGATACATCGGACTGGAAATGGCGGAAAGTTTTGCAGAGCTTGGCAAGAAGGTAACAATCATCGAAAGAAAGGACCAATTAGCGCAAATTTTTGATGCGGATATGGCAGAACTGATTCACGATGAAGCAGTGAAGCAGAATATTGTTTTGAAGATTAGTGAATCCGTGGAAGCATTCGGCGGAAGGGAGCATGTCGAATTTGTGAAAACTGACAAAGGCGAATATGAAACGGATTTGGTGCTTATCGCTGTAGGGGTGAAGCCGAATACCTCCTTTTTAGAAGGAACAGGAATCAAGACCAGTGTAAATGGTGCGATCGAAGTAAATGCCTATATGCAAACCAGTATAGAAGATATCTACGCAGCGGGAGACTGTGCCACCCAATACCACCGGGTAAAAGAAAAGGATGATCATATCCCATTGGGAACACACGCCAATAAGCAAGGCCAAATCGCCGGATTGAACATGGTGGATATTCATCAAACCTTTAAAGGAATCGTTGGCAGTTCGGTTATTAAGTTTTTCAGGTTAACCCTGGGGAGAACAGGTCTATCAGAAGCGGAGGCAAACATGCTCAACATCCCTTGTGGATCCGTAACTATTACTGCAACGGATATTGCCGGTTATTATCCGGATGGTAAAAAAATGAAGGTGAAGCTTGTCTATCATAAAGAGACTCATAAGGTACTTGGCGGGCAAATTATTGGGGAAAACGGCGTCGACAAGCGAATAGATGTCCTAGCAACGGCCATATTTCATTCCATGACGACAGACGAGCTGCTTGATCTGGATTTGGCATATGCTCCCCCGTATAATGGTGTGTGGGATCCTATTCAGCAGGCAGCTAGGAGAGTGAAGTAAGAACGGACGATTTCCTCCTTTCGTATGATGAAGGAAAAGGGACGGTCGATCTATTGTGATAAAAGAATAAGGGTGGAGCATACAATGGCCATACTAGTCACTGGCTTTAACGGATTTCCGAAAGAAGTCTCTCATCCTCAAGGAATGTGAAGGGCGATAGCCCAATGAGTAGGTGGGAGATGAATTTTGGTTGGCTTTAGCCAAAGGCTTGGGTATAATCAGTAATATATGTAATGAAGGGTTGTTATACCAATGAAATTAGACAGTAATAATCATTCAGTATTCTTAATGTATTCCCATCTTGTTCTGGTAGTAAAATATCGCAGACAAGTGTTCGACAGTGAAATATCTGATTTCGCAAAAGATAAGTTC
>NZ_JXIQ01000062.1 GCF_000934845.1 Mesobacillus subterraneus | reverse complement strand
AGTCGTTCTTTGACTTCATTGGGCGGACCGAAGCGACTCGAGGGGCTAGGCGCTGGAGCTGGATTAGGAAACTACAAGTAGTTATTCACAACTAAATAATTTTATAATTTCCTGCTAAACAGCATAAAATCCCCGGATGCTCTCCGGGGATTTTTGCTTTCCCCTGCCCCGTTATCGATGTTATTTTCGTCAACTTGTGATATTTTTAATAGATAGACTCCTCCTCTATCCTATATAATCAGTTATAACCATTGCTTATGATTAAAAACTGTAAGGAGATGTTCATTGTTTGAGAAAATTACTTCTATTTTTGTTGGTTGCCTTGGTGGGGATTATCACCGGTTGCAGTGTCAACAATGGTACGAAAGAAAGCGAGCTAACCGTTTCTGCCGCTGCAAGCCTTCAAGAGGCTTTAGAGGAAGTGAAAGAAACCTATTCAACTCAATATCCAGACATTAACATTGTCTATAACTTTGGCGGTTCCGGCTCTCTGCAACAGCAGATCTCCCAGGGAGCACCCGTAGACTTATTTATTTCCGCAGCACAGGATCAATTTGATACACTACAAGCAAAAAAACTTATAGATCAGCAACATACTGTCAAACTACTAAAAAACGAGCTTGTGTTGATTACCCAGAAAAATAACAAAAACCTTCTTTCTTCCACATCACTAACAGAAGATGTCATTTCAAGGATTGCAATTGGAACTCCGGAAACGGTCCCGGCGGGTATGTATGCTAAGCAAGCTTTCGTCTCGTTAGGTTTATGGGAAAAGGTTGAACCTAAGCTTATCCGCACAAAAGACGTCCGCCAGGTACTGACCTATGTTGAAACCGGAAACGTAGAAGCTGGTATTGTTTATAAAACCGATGCCATGATATCTGATCAAGTAAGGATTATCCCTTTTGAGGAAGAAGCTCAGCATGATCCGATCCTTTATCCAGCAGGGGTTATTTCGGGTTCTAAACACAAGGAAGAAGCGAGCAAATTCCTTGAATTCCTGAGAGGCAAAGAAGCAACGAAAATTTTTGAAAAATATGGCTTTCAAGCAGCATTGGAATGATTCTTTATGAGCAGTGATTTTTGGACGCCGGTAAAATTATCGCTAGAAATTGCCTCCATATCAGTAGTGCCTGTTTTTCTATTGGGGCTATTGTTCGCTCGATTCATGGCACGAAAGCAATTCTTTGGCAAAACAGCAGCAGAAACACTGCTTATATTGCCTTTGGTCCTCCCACCGACGGTAGTTGGTTTTCTATTAATCATCTTATTTGGGATTAATAGCCCAATTGGCAGAATAGTTGAAAGCTTATTTGGGAGCACGATTATGTTTACCTGGTGGGCCGCTGTAATCGCAGCATCGGTAGTAGCATTTCCCTTGATGTATCAGTCAGCCAAAACTGGCTTCCTTCAAATTGATCAAGGTGCAGAAGAAGCGGCAAGAGTAGATGGAGCAAATGAATGGAAAGTGTTTTGGTATGTAACATTGCCTCTTTCTTCAAGATCGCTTGTTACAGGAGGAATCCTCAGTTTTACCAGAGCTCTTGGAGAATTCGGCGCAACTCTTATGTTTGCAGGCAATCTGCCCGGAAAAACACAAACAGCTCCAACTGCTATCTATATGGCAATTGAATCAGGTCATCTGAACACCGCCTGGCTTTTGGTTATTGTTATGGTGGCCATCTCGTTTCTCCTGTTGCTGTCCATATCCTTTTTAAAAAGTGACCTTTCCTAACGCAAATCGATCGATTAAAATAAACAAAAGGGGAAGCCGATTTCTATTGGCTTCCCTTTTTGTTCTGTTTAGAGTTCTTGTTTTAATTTCCGTTTACAACCAAGCTGACAGGATCTGCGACTTTCTTTTTGTTGTCATCAACGATATCTCCAGACAGCAGCTCTACTTTATCCAAGCTATCTAGCTCTTCCACAATAAAACCAAGACTGCCGAGTTTCGTTTGCCCGGCGGAAATTTCGCCATTTAGATTTTCTAGATAAAAATCATCTTCCCACGTCTTGTGGATTGAACCATTGATTTTCACCATAGCTACAGGACCGAAATGATAGTTTTCATTCGAATGATTCTTCAGCTCTACACTTATTTTTACGAAATCAAATTCTTCCTCATGCGTATAGGCATGAAAAAAATCAATCAAGCTGTAGGCAGGAACAAAGTGCAATAATTTCACATCTTTCACTGTATACTCAATACCATTTACTTGAAAAGTCTTATCCACTTCTTTCATTGATTTGAGGGTTAATTCGCCTTTATCATCAATGATTGAATCGCCAACTTTATGGAGGCTTATATCTTCTGAAACTTGTGGATTTGGAACATAAACGTCTGTGTTTTTCTTCGTTGGACTGCCATTAATTACGGTAGATTTTTCCGTTTTGTTTGAATCAGCTTCTGCAAATGAGCAGCCGGTCAGCAACGAAGCAGCCAGGAATAATTGCAGGTATTTCCTCATTTCGAAAACCCCTTTTAATAAATCTCCCGCTGGCCAAGGTACCTGCGGGAGATTTTTAAATGAATTATTTTCTTTTGCCATTTTTCAAAATATCAAAAATGTTTTTCGCATTGTCCGTATTATCAATTTGTCCATAGAAAAGTTCTTTTCCAGGACCGAATGCATAGACTGGAACGTCTTCACCAGTATGCCCGCCAGTTGTCCAACCTGTGTTGGAACGCTTGTCAAAAATCTTTTCAATCGCATTGTCAATACCCACAGCTTTGTTAGTTGTTGCTGCCGCTTTCACAGACTCGATTTCTTCGGTTGTAAGCTCTGGAAGTCCAACAGATGGAAAATCGATATATTTCTTCAGTGTTGCTTCTACATCTGCACCTTTTGCAATTTCAGCTGCCATGAAGTCAGGTGTACGCTCCGCAGCTTTAATCGGAGCTCCAAACCAATTATAGATTCCGTTTGCGCCAATGGAATATCCGCCAGTCGAGTGGTCAGCAGTCGCAACAACTAATGTATGCTTGTCCTTTTTCGCAAATTCGATTGCAGCTTTATATGCCTTCTCGAAATCTTCCATTTCACTCATAGCGGCAACAATATCATTGTCATGACCCGCCCAGTCAATCTGGCTACCCTCTACCATTAAGAAGAAGCCATCCTTATCCTTATTCAAACGCTTGATTGCCGAATTCGTCATTTCTTCCAAAGATGGAGTTTCTTCCTTGCGGTCAATCATTTTGTCCATGCCTCCTTTTGCAAAAAGGCCAAGAACTTGATCATTCGTATCCTTAAGCATATCTTCTTTATTGTCTACATAGCTAAAGCCATCTTTTTGGAATTCTTCGACTAAGTTTCTGTCATTCCTGACAAAGTTGCTCAATCCCCCACCAAGCATAACATCTATTTTATGGTCGCCATTTACCAATTCATCATAGTAATCATCTGCGATCGCATTCATATTTTTGCGGCTCTCATCGTGTGCGCCAAAGGATGCCGGAGTAGCATGTGTAATTTCCGAAGTAGCAACAAGACCAGTTGCTTTTCCATTTTCTTTTGCAGCTTCAAGGACTGTCTTTACTTCTGTTCCATCATTGTCAACAGCAATTGCATTGTTATACGTTTTGATACCTGCTGACATTGCCGTTGCTGCTGAAGCAGAGTCAGTTACATTTTGGTTTGGGTCCTCTGGGTAAGTCATTTGGTTACCTACCAAGTATTTATCCAGCTCTGTTCTCTCTGCTTCTGGCGTCTTTGGATTATCCTTTAAGTAGCGGTATGCTGATGTATACGTGACTCCCATACCATCACCAACCAGGAAGATCACATTCTTAATTTCTGCACGATTTTTTTCCTCGTCATCTTTTGCCTGGGCGTTAAAGGTTCCTACTAAACTGCCGAATGCTACAGTTGATAGGACAGCGAGCGGTAGAATCTTCTTTTTCAAGTTAGCTTTCATCATTGCAATACCTCCTGATATGATATTTAATACTTGTTTACTATAGCAGTGGTCTATTAACTTCTTATTAAAAGAATGTAAAGTTGTTTTAAATTGTTTGTAAAGTCTATTAGTCTCTTATATAAAAAGCATCAGACAGTTATAGTACAGTTTAATACATTATTTTAAATTAAAAGATGTAATACGAGATTTAATCATATTGTTCATTCTTTCACAAATACGTCACACTCATTCTGTTCTATTCGTAGTATGATAATACTGTGATAACTGTTATATAAATTTCCACTAGAGGTGAGTAAAAATGAAACAATGGAATGGTTTTAATAATGGCACTTGGCAAGAAGAAATCAATGTTCGTGATTTTATCTTGAAAAACTTCTCTGAATTCACCGGGGATTCAAGCTTTCTTGAAGATGCAACAGAGGAAACGCTCCAATTGTGGCAGCAAGTAATGGAATTGACCAAACAGGAGCGCGACAATGGCGGAATCCTTGACATGGATACTAAAGTGGTTTCCACCATCACTTCCCATGGCCCAGGCTATTTAGACAAAGCAAAGGAAAAGGTTGTCGGTTTCCAGACAGATCAGCCATTTAAGCGCTCTATGCAGCCTTTTGGCGGTATCCGTATGGCAAAAGCTGCATGTGAGGAATATGGGTATGAATTGGATAAGGAAGTAGAAAAAATCTTCACAGACTTCCGCAAAACTCATAACCAAGGTGTATTCGATGTTTATACAAAGGAAATGCTTCAAGCTCGTAAAGCCGGAATCATCACTGGTCTGCCAGACGCTTACGGCCGCGGCAGAATCATCGGTGATTATCGGCGTGTAGCTCTATATGGTGTTGACTTTCTAATGGGGCAAAAGAAGAAAGATCATTCAATGACTAGCAGCGTCATGACCGAGGATACAATGCGTCTGCGCGAAGAAATTTCTGAGCAATACCGCTCATTGAATGAATTAAAGCAGCTTGCACAGAGCTATGGTTACGATATTTCGAAGCCAGCAGCAAACGCGAGCGAAGCATTCCAATGGGTTTACTTTGCCTATCTTGCAGCAATTAAAGAGCAGAATGGTGCAGCAATGAGCCTTGGACGTGTCGCGACATTCCTCGATATCTATATGGAAAGAGACTTGCAAAATGGAACACTTACTGAAAAAGAAGCCCAGGAACTTGTCGACCATTTTGTCATGAAGCTTCGTCTCGTGAAATTTGCACGTACTCCAGACTATAATGAATTATTCAGCGGCGACCCTACTTGGGTAACAGAATCACTAGGAGGTATGGCGCACAACGGGCAATCACTTGTGACGAAGAACTCTTTCCGCTTCCTTCACACACTTGATAATCTCGGACCAGCACCAGAGCCAAACCTGACAGTTTTATGGTCCCCTTCCCTGCCTGAGAACTTCAAGAAGTATTGTGCTGAGATGTCGATCAAAACGAGCTCTATCCAGTATGAAAATGACGATTTAATGCGCTGTGAATACGGCGATGACTACGGAATCGCATGCTGCGTATCAGCGATGGAAATCGGCAAGCAAATGCAGTTTTTCGGAGCGCGAGCCAACCTGGCAAAAGCATTGCTTTACGCGATCAATGGTGGCGTCGATGAAAAACTTAAGATTCAAGTTGCTCCGGCTTTAAGCCCAATAACTTCCGAAGTGCTTGACTATAAAGAAGTAATCGCCAAATTCGATACTGTGATGGAATGGCTAGCCGGACTCTATATCAACACTCTCAATGTCATTCATTACATGCATGATAAATACAGCTATGAAAGAATCGAGATGGCGTTGCATGATACAGAAGTGCTTCGAACAATGGCCACGGGAATTGCAGGCTTAAGCGTAGTCGCAGATTCATTGAGTGCAATTAAGTATGCAAAGGTAAAAGTAATTCGTGACGAAAACGGCATTGCCATTGATTTTGAAACAGAAGGCGACTACCCTAAATACGGAAACAACGATGATCGTGTGGACAGCATCGCCGTCGAACTCGTGAAAACCTTTATGACGAAGCTGCGTAAACACCCGACTTATCGCAACTCTGTCCATACCATGTCGATCTTAACGATTACTTCAAACGTCGTTTATGGTAAAAAGACAGGGAATACCCCGGATGGAAGACGTGCTGGTGAACCATTCGCGCCAGGTGCTAACCCAATGCATGGCCGCGATACGAAAGGAACACTCGCATCCCTTTCATCTGTAGCAAAACTTCCGTATAGTTATGCTATGGACGGAATTTCAAACACATTCTCCATCGTGCCAAAAGCGCTTGGAAAAGATGGAGACAGTCGTATAAACAATCTTGTTTCCATCCTTGATGGCTATGCAATCAAAGACGGTCACCACCTAAACGTAAACGTGTTTAACCGGGAAACTCTGTTAAATGCGATGGAACACCCGGAAGAATATCCGCAGCTAACAATACGTGTATCTGGATACGCAGTAAACTTCATCAAGCTTACACGCGAACAGCAGATGGATGTAATTAACCGTACTTTCCATGAAACAATGTAAATAGTAAACATATGCCGAAACAGGAGTTGCCTCCCCCTGGCGGGAACTCCTGTTTTAAAGAAAGGGGATATCATCATGATCGGAAACATTCATTCTATTGAAACCTTCGGAACGGTAGACGGACCCGGAATCCGCTACGTCATCTTTACACAGGGATGCCTGCTGCGCTGCCAGTTTTGCCATAATGCAGACACTTGGGAGATCGGCATAGGCAAACAGATGTCTGTTTCCGAATTAATCGATGATTTAAAATCCTACCTCCCTTTTATTGAAGCATCTGGCGGCGGCATTACAGTCAGCGGTGGAGAGCCACTGTTACAAATCCCATTTATTACACAACTTTTTAAGGAGTGTAAAAAACTAGGCGTGCACACCACGATTGATTCTTCTGGGGGATGTTATTCCACTGCTCCTCTTTTTCAACAACAGCTGGAAGAGCTATTGAACTATACGGACCTGATCCTATTAGATTTAAAACATATCAATCGCAAAAAGCATATTAAATTGACTGGTATGGCCAATGATCACATCTTGGAGTTCGCCCACTTTTTATCTGACAACCAAGTTCCCATTTGGGTTCGCCATGTACTAGTACCTGGAGTCACAAATGAAATCGAGGACCTAACAAAATTAGGTGAGTTTATTGGCAGCTTGACGAATGTTCAAAAACTTGAAATCCTCCCGTATCATAAGCTTGGCGTTTATAAATGGGAAGCATTGGGGCTCGAGTACCCCCTGAAAGGTATTGAACCACCTTCCCACGCAGAAGTAGAAAATGCTTATAAGCTATTAACCGCCCATATTGCAGTGAATTAACAGCAGGAATTTATGCCCGCTGTTTTTTTCTGCATACTTTTTTGATATTGTTTTAGTATCATAGTGATAATATTTTTTTGTGGAGGTTCATTATGTATCAACTGTTTACAGAAATAAGTAATTTTTTAAGCGGCCCATTTTTCACTCTTGTCAATCAAACTGAACAAATCCCTTTATTGGCAAGCTTCCTCTTAGGCCTTGTCGGGGCTCTTGCACCATGCCAACTGACAGGAAATCTTGGTGCGATAACCTACTATGGCAACAGAAGTCTGCAAACGAAAAGTCAGTGGATTGAGATTGTATTTTTCATCCTGGGAAAAATACTTGTCTTTACACTGTTAGGCCTTACAGTTTGGCTAGTTGGTCATAGCTTCCAGCAAATCTTACCAGGCTTCTTTTCTTGGTTCCGCAAACTAATTGGTCCTCTTTTCATCGTGATCGGCCTTTCACTTATTGGGCTCTTTGCATTTAATTGGGTCAATCGCTTAACTTCTGTTCTACCACAATGGACAGGAAAAGGAAAAACAGGCTCTTTCTTAATGGGGGTAAGCTTTTCCATCGCGTTCTGCCCTACGATGTTTTCATTATTCTTCTTCACTCTTATGCCGATTGTTCTGAGCACATCCTACGGAGCCATCCTTCCGTCTGTTTTTGCCGTTGGCACTTCCATCCCGCTGATTGTGTTTGCAGCAATTATTTCATACGTCGGCTTGAATGGAACATTGATGAAAAAAAGTCGCAACCTGGGTTCAGTAGTACAGAAACTTGCCGGTTACATATTAATCATTGTTGGAGTTTTTGATACGGTTACCTATTGGGGGATGTGAATTTTTCGGTTGTTTCTTGACAAGCCACTTTTTCTTGATACCATCTTATCATGAGAGCTGTCAAAATATCTAAATCACAACCTTCTTCATGATTGCCACTCCTCTTTATTGGGAAGTTTTTTATCTACTTTGTCCCTAATCCCATTTTTGAAATCCCACTATATGGGAAATGAAACTTTTTACAGGTAGGTCCGTATATATTAATAGTTGCTAAGGTTCGATTTCTCAAATATAATGAAGCAATGACAGAAGAGAGGTGATGACATGCTATCCGAAATTTATGTTCAGTCAGTTGATGCAACAACCGTATATAGTGTTTATTTGACTTTGCTCATCAGCATGTCGATGGCCATTTTCTGGGTATTGCGTGACACCTCTATAATCGATTCAAACTTATTTGGAATCAAGCTAAAGCCATCATCCTCTGAAATAGCTTTTAAAAATAAGGCTGAACTAGGAATAAGTCTTCGTCTACAAATTCTTAAGCGTGTAAAAATAAAAATCAATCCTGGTGAGGAAGATAGCAATTTTTTCTCCTTTCGTTTTTAATCCAATTTCATTTAGGAGGAGAAAAATGAAGAAGCTATTCACCATGATGATTGTTCTAATGATACCTGCACTATTAACAGGATGTCAGTCGTTGACAAGCGACGGATCCTTTTTCCAGACAACCTTTATCAATCCTTTCACCTGGCTTATCAAGTTTTTTGCCGGCATTACAGGAGATAGCTACGGTCTGGCGATCATTTTCATCACTTTACTCATTAGGCTGATCTTGATGCCCTTAATGTTAAAGCAATACAAAAGTCAGCAAAGCATGAAAGAGAAAATGGAAGTGCTCAAGCCTGAAATGGATGAAATTCAGAAGAAGCTCAAAGACACGAAGGATTCTGCTGAACAAAAGAAATTGCAGCAGGAAATGATGGGGCTTTATCAGAAGCACGGCGTCAATCCCCTGTCTGTCGGCTGCCTGCCAATGCTGATACAAATGCCAATATTGATGGGCCTTTATTATGCGATAAGCAATTCCACCGATATTGCCAGCCACTCCTTCCTCTGGTTCAATCTTGGGCATTCTGATGTATGGATCACTGCTGCAGCCGGTGTGATCTACTACCTGCAGTTTAAGGTATCCATGTCTAATGTGACAGAAGATCAGAAAAAGCAAATGAAATTGATGGGACTGCTGTCACCAGCTATGATCGTCCTATTTTCCTTGAATGCACCTTCCGCCCTTCCACTTTACTGGACAGTTGGCGGGATATTCTTGATTGTACAAACATTACTGGCAAAAAAAGTTTATGCTCAAGATTCACTAAAAGTGGAAAAGCTAGAAAAAACACCAATTCAGTAGAATTGGTGTTTTTTCTTTCTACAATAACCTGCCAATAATTAAGCCTGCACATCCACTTGCGAGACCGCCGAAATAGGTTATTATCATATATACTGTTAGAACTTTATATTGTTTATTATTGATCATTTTTACTAAGTCCACATTCAATGTTGAAAAAGTGGTGAATGCTCCCATAAATCCGGTAGCAGCGAAAAGATATAGATCCCCTTGGATTCCTTGACCGACGATCCATCCGAGCAGGAAAGATCCCAAGAGATTTACTGTGAGCGTAGCAACGGGCAGAATAGTCTTCGGGATGACCCTTTGAACCATGAAACGGGAGGTAGCTCCGGCCATTCCTCCTAAAGCTATCAATATAAACCCACTCATTTTCCTGCCTCCCCGAAAGGAACTGCGCCTAGCCTATAACCCACTGCTGCAAGGAGCAGTCCTCCAACAGCACTGACAAGCACATAGAATATGGCTATTCCGATCCTGCCATCCTCTATATAAACTATTGTTTCCATGCTGAATGTCGAAAAAGTGGTGAATGAGCCTGTAAGACCAGTAGCGATGGAAGTAGACAATACAGGATTCAGGATATTTTTCCCGATAATACGAGACGTGAACCATCCTAGGAACAAAGATCCAGCTAAATTCACTATTACAGTTCCAACAGGAAAGCCATTCGTTAAGAAGTTGCTTGTGCTAACACTAACGAAGTACCGCAGGAGGCTTCCTACCACTCCTCCAAGTCCTACTCCTAGATATACCAATAAAAAAACCTTCCTTTTATCTATTTAACTTTTCATATAAATTTGATTTAATAACTGGCCATTCTTCTTTTAGGATACTATAGACAACGGTATCTCTTATATAACCATCAGCGATAATTCGATGTTTGCGAAGCACTCCTTCTCTTTGCGCACCAAGGCGGGCGATCGCCGTTTGTGAGCGTACATTTCTTGAATCTGTACAAAACTGCACTCTATTGACACCCCTATTTTCAAAAGCATGCTGGAGCATGAGCAATTTCGTTTCCGTATTCACACTTGTTCTCCAATACTCAGGGCTGTACCAAGTCCAGCCAATTTCAAGCGTATTATGTAGCTCTGAAATGTCGAGGAATCTTGAACTACCCACTATTTTTCCAGTTTTCTTGTCAAGAACAACAAAGGGTATTTGCGTCCCTTTCTCTTTTTCTGCGATCGCAGATTCAACAACCTTTTTCATCTCGCCTTTATTTGTGACCTTTGCTGATGTAAATTCCCAAATTGACTGATTCTGCCCGGCCTCCCATAAACCATCCAGCTGACTGGAATCCATAGACACCAACTTTACCGTCTTACCTTCCAAAGTGACTTTTTTATCCATGTCTCCAACTCCTTACCCTATATTTCCTTATCCTACCACAGGAAATTGAGTTAAGGTATACATTTAATAGAAAAAAGGCTGAACGGTTTTCGCCGCCAGCCTTTCCCTTTATTTTTTCTCTTCAAAATAATCTTTGTAGTAACCGCCAACTTTACCAGAATTATCAATAATAAAAAAGAATTCTTCTGTCTCGTTCTTGACCTCATATATCTTTCCTGGAGTTAACTTCTTATCGACAATATATTTTTTTGCATCTGTATGAACGCATTTAAGAGTCTTGATCGTTTCGCGTTCCTGCCAGTTCATATGGATCATCATTTGCACTTCCTTTACATGAGTTTTATACACTCTAGTATAAAGAAACCATCAAGGAATAAGCAATAGTTAACTGGCATTTGCTTTTTCACCAGCTTTTTTTAAACCACTGACTTCAGATTGTTCAAAAGTCAATGTTTCACCAGCAATGACATTTTTTAAAGTGATATAGCAAACATCACATATTACATCCTCTCGCATAAATTGCAGAAAAGAAAAACGGTCGTTTTTGTGTGTCAGTTCATAATATCCTGATGAAGTAAAATCATTCATGAAAATCCCTCTTTCCAGCATGTTTTCATTTTGTTGTTTGACTGTATGTTTCTTTACCACAACCAAGACTTGTATCAAACATTGGAACTGAAAGGGGGTAATTTCCTACAAGCTATTTAGCGGAACAATAAGTTCCTTTCCTTCATTTTTTGCCGAATTAATGGCGGTTGACACTGGATATACTTCCATGAAGGACCCTTCATAAGGAACTAACAGCTTTTTTAAATCGCTAGCTTGATTCAGTGACCGGTCAAGCCACACCTCAAACTTTTCTTTTGGAAGAATCACAGGCATTCTATCATGGATTTTTCCGACTATTTCATTTGCGCTAGTTGTAATAATCGTACAGGAAGCAATATCCTTCCCATCCTTGTTCCAATTCTCCCAAACCCCTGCAAATGCAAAGGGTTTTTTATCCTTCATTGCAAAACGATACGGTTGCTTATGTTTCCCTTCTTTTTTCCATTCGTAAAATCCATCGGTAAGGATCAGGCAACGCCTTTGTTTAAGTGCGTCCTTAAAGCTTGCTTTTTCATCGACTGTCTCGGCACGCGCATTAATCATACGATAGCCGATTTTTTCATCATCCGCCCAGAAGGGAATCAATCCCCACCTCATTTTTTTTCCTATCCTCCCCTCGTCATTGTCTATAACTGCCAATATTTCTTGACCGGGAGCAATATTGTACCTCATCTCGATCTCATCTCGGAAGTCGAACTTGAATTGATCCTCCAAGGAACTTATGTCCTCGAATAACGAAAATCTTCCACACATTTGTCTTCCTCCATCACCTTATTTTCTGCTATAATTCCCGTCCCTTTTCAGGATGTAACATTTTCAATCAAAAAAATAAGCCAGGCTCTTTTTTAGCCAGACTTATTTATATCTTTTTCGCATAAATATTCTTTTTTATTTTTTCCCTAAAAACAATATTCGCTGCTACTAGGAATGGAATGATCGAGGCAATCGTAAATCCAAGTGCATAGCCCGATATCCTTTCATTTAAAACTTTATCGGTAATGCTAAAACCCAGAAATGTTATCCCAATGCCATCTTTATCCACATGGTCGATGACCGACCATAGCTCTATTCCTTTTATAAGGAATAAAACACTTATGATCGACAGCAATAAAACCCATAGCCATCTCATACGACCATACCCCCATAATCTCTATACTTGAAAAAGGCTCAAGTGTATACACTATATTATAGGGAGTTATCGTATTAATTAATATAAAGCTAGAACAGTTGTAACAAAATGTTCAAAATGTCCGTTCTTAATTTCGTCAATAAGATGCTAATTATGGGAAAAATAAAATTTTTTAATATCACATGAAAAATTACTTATCGTGCCACATATAGGTTTTACCTGTTTCTTTTGTAACAATTGAAATACCTAATGCAGCGCCATGCCCTGCAGCAATAACGGATTGACTTGAAAGACCTGCCAGTAGACTTGTGATATAAAGATTAGGCTGGTTTGTTGTTCCATCCGGCTCGATTCCCAGTACTTTTTTAATTTTTCCGCTTGGTACCTTCTCATTGACTGCCAGCTCGAATCCAAGACTTTCAAGCAATGAAGTTTGAAGATTGGTTGCAATAATCAAATGTTTGGTATCAAATTCATTGCCATCCGTTAAAATGACGGAAAATCCATGATCCTTCTTTTTGACGGTCTCCACTATCCCTTCATTCCATTCAGTACCTGCAGCGATCACCTGGTCTTTGATATTTTCCAAAAGTTCTACACCGCTAATTTCTTTGATGCCCGGATAATTAAATATCTTTGTAACTTGTTTTATCTGAGATTTGCCAGAATCAATGACTCCAGTTTTCAGCCCACCTTGTGCAGTATAAATCGCAGCAGAACCTCCCGAGATTCCGCCTCCAATCACTAATACATCCAGCATTTCTTACTCCTCCTGATTTGCTATCACTAAAATTTTTTAAAATAATTTAGAGATCAGATAAATGACTCCTACCAGGAGCCATATGTACGTAGCCGGTCAGATCGGGGGGAAGCCAGAGAATTTCCCTTTTCCTTCTTCACCAGTACGCTTAGGTCCCATTCCTCAGGAACCGCCTGCACAATGGTTTTTATTTTTTTCTTCTTTTTCCAAAATTTTTCACCTCACAAGCGAATAAGTGCTAGTTTCTCTTTAAACTTGAAAAAGAGGAAAGCTGTGCTCTCCTCTTTTATTTTAATGAGTGTGGTGGACAGCACAGCGGTTAGGACCAATCTCCAGCTCCATTGCTTCTTCAGCTGTTACTACTTTCACCCCGCGGTTGATTGCGACGATGTCTTCGAAGTTTGGTGGTGTCTCGCTTGATGCAGATTGTGCAACTTTGTCAACAAACTCTTCCATCGACTTACCGGCCATCATTTCATTTTGATCACGAATCAATCCTAATTGACTCCCAATGAAACCTTCCGCATTCACTTCTTCATCAAATGCAGCATAGTGTCCTGGCAATACTATCACATCATCCGCGATTTGTGAAACTTTACTATACACAGTATTATACAGATCTTTTGCCCACTCTGCAGCTTTTCCGCCAAGGTCTGGTCGGCCAAGTCCATTTACAAAGATCGTATCCCCAGAGAATAAAAGTTTATTATTGACAAAGAAAGAAACACTTCCCGGGGTATGACCAGGCGTTTTGACAGCCAATACTTCAAGAGTGATGTTCTCAAATTCAATTTTATCATGCTCTTCCAGCGCTTCAAAATCAAATATTGCCCCTTCACTTTTCATCAGATAATATTTTGCTCCAGTAACGTCAGCAAGTTCCTTGCCTCCAGACAGGTGATCTGCATGAAGATGAGAATCGACGATGTGAGTGATTTTCACCTTTTCTTTTTCCGCTACGTTTGTGTACCTGTCCGTGAACCTGGAAGGATCGACAACCAGTGCCTCGTTTTCAGACAGGACCATGTAAGAAAGGCAGCCTTTCCCAACACGGATGAACTGAAGTACCTTAATTTTATCATCCTTAAAAACTTCTACTGGATATAGATATTCACTCCACGACTTCATTCCGCCAGAAAGATATGATACATCAAAACCTGCATCAGAAAGCATTTCGGCAACCATAACTGAAGACCCTTCCTTAGCGCAGACCACGACGATATCCTTATCTTTAGGAAGTTGATCAACAACCTCTTCGACGCCATCAATCAATTCAAAGTATGGGATATTCAGGTAATCAATATTTTCACCTTCAACCTTCCAGTCTTCAAAGTCCTTGCCATTTCTTACATCAAAAATAAAAAAGCCCTTCTTGCTAACTACCCATTCATTTAGCTTTTCAGCAGTGATCGCTTGCATACCCATTTAAAAAATTCCTCCCTGTGTATATCGATATGTCTTGATATCAGATCCCCATCCGATACCCTTATGGGTATTATAATAAATGCTTAAAAATAAAAATGCAAGCTTTTTTTGTTAACTAATGTGCGAATGATGTTTTGGTGAATTAGTTCGAGCCACTTCCAAGACTAGAAAAAATTACTAAAAAAAAATCTTCATAATGGGTTTTCAAAAACTTAATAAACCTTTACAATAGATTAAACTATAAAATTATAGTTTGAAAATTCAATCCATTCTTACCGAGGAGGAATGCAAATGAAAATTATGAGCAATGAACAACTGGTGGTCTCGTATCGTGATGCATTAAAGTCGGAAAGAGATAAAGAATGGGCACAGATTTTAAAAACAGAGATTTCCAAAAGAGGCCTCAAGCCATTTAAAAACCGTTAGAATTACGAAGAGAAAAGCACTGCCAATTTGGCAGTGCTTTTTTCAAAACTTATCCTTGCAATAGCAGTGATTCTGGATCTTCCATGAGCTGTTTAATGAGCTTCAAGAAGGTAACTGCTTCTTTCCCGTCGACGATCCTGTGGTCGTAGGATAAAGCGATGTACATCATTGGTCTGTTTTCCATGCGTTCCTTATCAATCGCTATCGGACGGAGCTGAATGGTATGCATACCGAGAATACCCACCTGCGGGCCGTTGAGAATTGGTGTCGATAGCAATGAACCGAACACTCCTCCATTGGTAATCGTGAAGGTGCCACCTTGAAGGTCCTTTAAAGATAGCTTATTGGATCTTGCTTTTTCGGCGAGCTCATTGATATCTCGTTCGATCTCGGCAAAGTTTTTCCTGTCTGCATCCCTGATAACGGGAACAACCAGCCCTTCATCTGCAGCAACGGCAACGCCAATATCGTAAAATTTCTTCAGGATGAATTCATCACCCTGTATTTCTGCATTCAAATAAGGAGTCTTCTTTAATGCTGCGACAACTGCTTTTGTAAAAAAGGACATAAAGCCTAGGCGAACATCATTTTCTTCATAAAAGCGGTCCTTCCACTTCTTCCGTAATTCCATGACAGCTGTCATATCGACTTCATTGAAAGTTGTGAGCATGGCTGCTGTCTGTTGCACCTCTACCAGTCTATTGGCGATTGTCTGCCTTCTTCTAGACATTTTAATACGTTCAATGCGACTGTCACCGTTGATCGCAGCAACTGAGGAGGCCGCAGTTTCCGTCCTGTTAGTTGCAGGAGTTTGTTGATTAGGCGTATACGATTCGACATCCTGCTTCCTGACCCTACCTAGTGGATCATGAGAAGACACTTGCGATAGACTAATGCCTTTTTCCCGGGCCAGCTTTCGTGCTGCAGGAGAAGCAATGAGTCGACCTTGACTGCCGTCATCGGCAGCAGAATGGTCTTGCTTATCAACAGAGTATTCCTTCTCATTTTGTTGTTTTTCAGCTGATGCATTAGGGAGCTCAACTTCCGTTTTGCTGTCAGCTTTTTCACCAACTATCGCTATTGCCTCTCCAACCTTGACAGTATCACCTTCTGCTGCAAGCAGCTCTGTTAAAATTCCATCATAATCGGAAATGATTTCAACATTGACTTTATCAGTTTCCAGTTCAACGATGTATTCACCCTTCCGGACTAGATCACCCTGTTGCTTCAGCCATTGGGCAATCGTTCCTTCCGTAATTGATTCGGCCAGTTCAGGTACTTTAATTTCTGCCATCCTCGTTTCCTCCTTTGCTCAAAGCTTCATGCACGATCCTTGCCTGTTCCAATTTATGAATATTTGGATCTCCTTCAGCAGGACTCGATCTTCTTCTGCGTCCGATATAAGCCACTTTAATACCGTTAGGTGCCGCTTCATTGATTCGCGGTTCAACGAAAGTCCACGCTCCCATATTTTTAGGCTCTTCCTGTACCCAAACGATCTCTTTTAAGTTTGGATACTGCGCTAATCTTTCTTTTAGCTCATCAAGCGGGAAAGGATAGATTTCTTCTATTCTTAAAACATGAAGCCAGTCGCTATCCTTCCCGTCAAGTTGTTCAGCAATATCAATGCTCACTTTTCCGGAACATAATACGATCCTTTCGATTTGCTCAGGATTTGATCCAAGTCCAGGCTGTTCGAGAATCGGTTCAAAGCTTCCTTCCGTCAGTTGTGCTGGATCTGCTGCAACGAGTGGGTTCCTTAGCAGACTTTTAGGTGTCATCAAAACGAGCGGCCGAACCGATTCCTGTTTCAAAATCTTTGCCTGCCTTCTGAGGATGTGAAAATATTGAGCGGCAGACGAAAGATTTGCGACCGTCCAGTTATTTTCTGCCGCCAAAGTGAGAAATCTTTCCACTCTCCCGCTCGAATGTTCTGGTCCCTGCCCTTCATAACCGTGCGGCAAAAGGATTACAAGCCCAGACTTTTGGCCCCACTTTGCCCTTCCTGCTGCGACAAACTGGTCAAAGAGGACTTGTGCCGCATTGGCGAAGTCTCCATACTGTGCTTCCCAGAGAACCAGGGTTTCAGGAGCAAAAACATTATACCCGTACTCAAATCCAACAACTGCCGCTTCAGATAACGGGCTATTATGGATGGAGAAAGACGCTTTGGCATCCGGTAAAGTATGGAGCGGTGAAAATTGTGCTCCCGTATTGCTGTCATGGAGCACGAGATTTCGTTGAGCGAATGTTCCACGCTCTGAATCCTGCCCTGTTAATCTTACTGGTATCCCCTCTTGTAAAATGGTGGAAAAAGCCAAAGTTTCAGCAAGACCCCAATCAATTTTCCCATTCTCAGAGAAGGCGTCCTGCCTTCTTTGCAGTATTTTCGCCAATTTGGAAAAAACAGTGAAACCTTCTGGCCAGGTAAGCAACTCGCTATTTATTTTTTTTAAAATATTTGCCGGTACCCCCGTTTTGATCCTCGGTATCCCCATTTCTACCACTTCCGGAATATCCGGTTCTTTTTCTCTCCCTTTCTCTGCTTTCGGAACTTTTTCATTGGCTGATTTCAAGATTGAGTTTATATTTTCTTCGATTTCTTCCCGTTTTTTTTCGGAGAGCACTCCCTGAGCTTTTAGTTTTTTCCCATACAGTTCTTTGACTGTTGGATGATTGTGAACAAGCTTATACATTTCCGGATTGGTTGTCATTGGTTCATCCATTTCGTTGTGGCCGAATCGGCGATATCCTATCAGGTCGATCAAAAAATCCTTGCCGAATCTACTCCTGTATTCAAAGGACAGCCTTGCTGCCATCAAACATGCTTCAGGGTCATCGGCGTTCACATGAATAATTGGTATTTCATATCCCTTTGCAAGGTCACTCGCATACCTTGTAGATCTTGAATCTATTGATTCAGTTGTGAAGCCAATCGTATTATTTGAGATGATATGAATGGTACCGCCTGTCTTGTATCCCGGAAGACGGCTTAAATTTAATGTTTCTGCCACAATTCCTTGACCTGGAAATGCTGCGTCACCATGAATGAGAATCGCCATTGCCTTAACCGGATCATATTTTGCATATCCTCGAAGGCCACGGTCATCCTGTGCAGCACGGGTAAATCCTTCTACCACCGCACCAGCGAATTCAAGATGACTTGGGTTATTTGCCAATGTTAACCGAATATTGGCGGTAGTACCTGATTTGATTTTTCGATCAATTCCCAGGTGATACTTTACATCTCCAGTCCAGCCAAAATTGATCCCAATGGAGCCTTCAGAAGGCACCAACTCCTTGTTTGGCGCATGTTGGAATTCGGCAAAAATCATTTCATACGGCTTACCTAAAACATGGGCAAGGACATTTAGCCTTCCACGGTGAGCCATTCCGATATTGATTGTCTCTACGTCATTATGAACTGCACTGGCTATCACCTCATCTAACAGTGGCACCATAGAATCCAACCCTTCGATAGAGAAACGCTTTTGCCCTACAAACGTCCTATGTAGGAATGTCTCGAAGTTTTCGACCTCAGCCAGGCGTTCATATAAGCCAATTTTCTTTTCGTTTTTGATTTGCGGAATCAGCGCTCCTGACTCTACTTTGTTCCTTAGCCATTCTTTTTCGTCTAATTGACTTATATGTTCAAATTCAGTCGCAATTGTATTCGTATAGACTTTTTTCAGGTATTGAAAGGCTTCCTTTCCAGTTTTGATATTTGGAGGAGCACTTGGACATACGAGACCCACAGGGACCGAATTTAGGTCTTCTTCGGTCAATCCCCACATTTCAAAGTCATCCCATTGATTATCCAAACTTCCCGATGATAATGGATGAATTTTTGCAGACAAATGACCGTTTGAACGAATATAATCTGCATATCTCAGGACGGCGGCAATTTTAGCAGGATTTTCAGACATATTTCCCGTTACAGGCGTTGAAAAATCAACTGCTGGGTTCGTTGCCTTTCGATTATGTTGGTTCTGTTCAAAATACGCCTTCATTTCAGGATCTACATCGTTTGGATTTTGCAGGAACTGTTCGTACAATTCTTCCACATACCCCTGATTCGCCCCATGAAATCCAGGCCATTCTGTATGTTCCGTAACAGGCTTCTTCATCCTATAACCCCCTTGCTTTTCGTAACGCATGCTAATAATCTGTTACCCTGTCCAATTCCTTATTAACAGTAAAATCAAAGAATAATAATGCAATTCTGATATCAAACGATTACATTGGTATTTTAACATGATATTTCCTTTTAACCAAAAGTTTTGACTATCCTGATAGTGTTAAATAGTTTCCCGTGTTTTGTTATCGTGAAAAAACAATCTTCACAAAAAAAAACTGGCGGGAACCAGTTTGAGTTTCAAAGATTTATTTAGATTGTTATTATTGTAGATTCATCATGGCAATATACATATTCTTGGGGGCAAAAAGATTATTCCTTTTTTCGTTTTGATTAACCTCAATCATATCATTATGTTCCACTGGCAATTCAAAATGTCCACAGGTAATAGCTTTTTGGAACCTTGATCCTGCGTTGAATTTGTTGACTCCATCATTATTGGTGAAACCAACGCTTTCTACATGCAGTGAGAAACGATGATGACAGGTTTTTGATTCGCTCATCTTCCACCCTCCTATTAAATTTTGCCTTACACTATTATACAATGAATCAGCAGAATATTCAGTGATATTAATTCAAAAAAGAAAGGAAGCAAATGACTGCCTTCCTTTGTTAATAACCTTTTCCTCCAATTTTTAAACCATAATTGGAATCAGCTAGGGAAAGTTTTAGTTTTTTCTCAAGCTGTGCCACTACATCCGGTACATCCGCATCAATTTCAAGAAACGGACCTGGATACTCCTGGAGTGCATGGCCATAACGCGGATCATAATAATGTATTAACAAGATTTCAATCAGTTCATGATAATTTTTCTCTTTCAAGGCTAGTCGCAGGGATGTTGCAGCGTCTCCGGGAATCCGTCTAAGCAGCTTGGTGACTTTTTCTTGTACTTCTTCTTCAAACCAAACCTCTTGTTTAAAAGGATGTACATATTCCTGATAAATTCGCTCCACCCTTTTGGGAATCGAACTTTTGACTAGAAAATGAATTCCGTCCGCCTTTTTCGCAATTATTTCGTCTGGTTGGGCAGCCCGTCCGATTCTCTTGCTCTCCGCCTCTACGATGAAATAATTCGATTCTGTTATTTCAGTAAGGCGATGAAAAAGCAGTGCATCGAAGGTTTTTTGATTGCGGGATTCTCCCATTCCAATCATTCCAAAAATCGATCCTCGATGGTTAGCCATTTGTTCTAGATCGATTACGGGATAGCCCTTTTCCTGTAAAACTTTTAAAATATCCGTCTTTCCTGTCCCAGTCATCCCGTGCAAAACAACTGCCTTGTGAGGCAATAATTCGGGAATTTTTTCTAAAACATATTCCCGATAGGCACGATAGCCTCCCTCTAGTCGATAGGCGGATATTCCGGAATATTCCAGAAATAACGCAACAGACTGGCTTCTCATCCCGCCTCTCCAGCAATGTATAACTGGCTCGGCACCGGTCTTTTTCAAGTCTTTTATTTCACTAAGAAGCTGGGGAAGCTTAGGGGCAACGATTTCCATCGCCCGCCATTTAGCTGCTTTTTCTCCGGATTTCTTATAAAGTGTGCCAATTTCCTGCCTTTCGTCATCGGTAAATAGCGGGATATTCACCGACCCAGGAATGGCTGAATCCTTATGTTCGATTGGTGCTCTAACATCAACAGGGATATATTTTCTTGAACTGATTAATTCTTTTACAGATATGTCTTTCATTTTTCCCAATGACCTCCAAGGTCCATAAAGTAAAACCGCTTCTAAAAAGGCAACTTGAATTCCTTTTACTTACCCTTCATCGTATCATATTTTGAAAAAGAAAAAAACCGCAGGGCGCCTGCAGTCAACACGAAAACTTTATTCCAATGAGCTTGCTGATCGCCCTGCACAATTCGTGCCATTCCTTTGGGAAAGCTTCATGACCTTTGCTTTTATATGTCTTTCCTTTTGTTTTAAGTGTAACCGACCAACTCGTACCATCAACAATGATTCCTTCCGTGTGATAATCATCCTGCCAATCCCACAGCTTAACTGAATACAACTTTTTTTTGAGTTCTCCCACAGACCCGAAGCTTTCCGTCTTTATCGGACCTGGTGCTCTAGAATCAAGATGCCATTCAAAATACGTGAAGGTATTTCTTGTGAAATCTATTCTTACTCTCTGCTCCGGTCCAGGGTATCCATGCAGTTCCACGATTAGCAGCATTGGTTCTTTGTCTGGCCTAATGGATACCGTATCATCATTTAGAACGAACAATTCCGTATTCCGGCTGATAACTGTTTTAATATAGGAAGCTTCTAGTAATCGAGTTCTGTCTTGAGCAAGTTGTAGTGCCTGCTCATTCATTTCCTCACATATGATTGGGATCGTTGCGGTTCCCTTTTTCTGAAGTATAGCGAGAATCGCCTCGTACATTTTCATATCGGTCAACTTCCTTTATAAACTAAATAGTTTCCCATGCAAGCAACACTTTCTATTAGTATATAAAAGGAAAACAAGAATGTACTGTAACAAATCGCACGTTTTTTCAAAAAAATACCTATATTTTTTCAACAGAGAGAATAAGCTTCTTCATTTCTTCTAAATTATCCTGCTCAAACAAATCAATAATTTTACTGCCTACAATTACGCCGTCACAATGCCTGCAAACTTCCTCCACTTGTTCTGCTGTTGAGACACCGAAGCCTGCCAAAACTGGGACGGAACTCACGCTTTTCACATAGGACAAAAACTCCGCAAGATCATCACTGAACTTTGTTCGAGACCCCGTGATTCCTGTAACTGTTACGGCATAGATGAATCCTGTTGCAGTTGCCGCAATCTTCCTTATTCTTTCCTTCGGAGTCGTTAAGGTGACCAGTCGAATCAAGGCCAGATCATTTTGTTCAAAAGGAGCAAGGACCAAATCCTCTTCCTCAAGCGGGAGATCCGGGATAATGCAGCCAGAAATCCCGGCATTGGCAGCATCAGTTGCAAAAGCTTCAATCCCGTAAGCTATTACTGGATTTGCATAGGTCATGAAAATCAATGGTACCTTGATCTCCGTCTTATAGGCTGCAATATCCTTCAGTACTTTTTTCACAGTGGTTCCGTGAGCAAGTGCCCGAAGGCCGGCTTTTTGAATGGTTGGCCCATCAGCAACGGGATCGGAAAAAGGAATTCCGATTTCGATCGCGTCTGCTCCTGAGTTTTGAAGGAAGATCAATCTCTCTTTGAGAGCCTCCAATCCTCCATCCCCCGCCATTATATAAGGAATGAATACTTTTTTTCCTTTTTCAGTCAGAGCCTTTTTGATCCTGTCCATTATTCCTGTCCTCCTATTCGAGCTTGAATGGTCTGTACATCTTTATCGCCTCGGCCAGATAAGCAGACAACAATGTTCTCCTCTTTGCTCATTCCGGCAGCGAGCTTTACGGCATACGCTATTGCATGTGCACTTTCGAGAGCTGGGATGATGCCTTCGAGCTTGGAAAGAAGCTGAAAGGCATCCAGTGCTTCTTCGTCAGTAACCGATTCATAATGGACTCTATTGATGTCATGAAGATGACTATGCTCCGGACCAATTCCAGGATAATCCAGTCCCGCAGAAATCGAATGTGCCTCCTGAATTTGTCCGTCCTCATCCTGAAGAAGGTACATCATCGCGCCGTGTAGCACGCCTGGCTTCCCTTTTGTTAGCGATGCTGCATGCTTGTCCGTTTCCAATCCCAATCCTGCCGCTTCCACCCCGTAAATAGCTACGCTTTCGTCTTCGATAAACGGATAAAACAATCCAATTGAGTTGCTTCCTCCACCAATGCATGCGACGAGCGCATCGGGTAATTTTCCTTCTTTTTCAAAAAACTGTTGTTTCGTTTCCTTACCGATGACGCTTTGAAAATCTCGGACCATTTTTGGAAAAGGGTGTGGTCCCATCACAGATCCGAGAATATAATGGGTATCTCTTACATTTGTTACCCAGTACCTTAATGCTTCATTTACAGCATCCTTCAGCGTTCCACTTCCAGCATCAACACTTACCACTTTTGCCCCAAGCAGCTCCATCCTGAACACGTTCAATTGCTGGCGTCTAATATCCTCTTTGCCCATGAAAATGACACATTCCAATTTCAGCAAAGCACAGACTGTCGCTGTAGCAACCCCGTGCTGCCCTGCTCCGGTCTCAGCAACGATCTTTCGCTTGCCCATCCGGACGGCAAGCAAGGCCTGCCCGACTGTATTATTGATTTTGTGGGCTCCTGTATGATTCAGATCTTCACGCTTCAAATAAATTTTCGCGCCACCACTATGCTCGGTTAAATTGCCTGCCAAGTATAAAGGAGTTTCCCTGCCTACATAATCCTTCATTAGCTTTTGAAGTTCTGTGTGAAAATCTTTATCTATCATTGCCCGATTGTATTCTTTCTCCAGTTCCAGCACAGCCTCCATCAATGTTTCTGGGACAAACCTTCCTCCATAATTTCCAAAATGTCCTTTTTCGTCCGGCAAATTATATGCTTTTGTCGTCATTTACATTTCCTCCCCTGCATTCTTTGCTTTCGTGATAAAATCTTGAATCTTCGTTAAATCTTTTTCGCCGTTTGTTTCGACACCGCTGCTGACATCCACCATAAATGGTTTTATCTTTCTGATCGCTTTTCCAATATTCTCAGGGTTCAGTCCACCTGCTAAGATGATATTTGTCTTTGTCATGCCGATTGCTTCTGCCAGATCCCATTCGAAACTCGAGCCATTTCCTCCGTGATATTCTGCTGGAGGGCTATCAAGAAGAATGTAATCAGCTGTTATAGTATCCATTTTCTCAAGATCTTGAGGAAACTGAATAGAATAAGCCTTTAATAACGGCAGCTCGATTGATTGATAATCCTCTAAGTTTTCATCCCCATGGAGCTGGATATGTGTCAGTCCAGCAGTTTCGGCGATCCGCTTAATTGTTTCAGCATTTTCATTTACAAACACCCCCACCTTCCAGACTTCTTTTGGCAGGGTTTCAATGATATTTCTTGCCTCTAAGGCTGTAATTTGTCTTTTGCTCCTGGCAAACACGAACCCTAGAGCGTCCACTCCGCATTGAACTGCATGGCCAGCTGCCTCGACTGAACGTATTCCGCAAATCTTAACCTTCATGATGACTCCTTATCGATGAAACAGTGAAATTGTTGAATGTTTCAGTAAGATCGGCTGAAGTCATGAATGTCTCGCCAATTAATACTCCGTCTGCACCAGCCGCTGCTGCACGGACAATATCGCTCCTTGTTTTCATGCCGCTTTCACTAATTAGCATTGCCCCTGTCTTTTTCACAAGCGGACCGAGCTTCTCGGTATTTGCCAAGTCAACGACGAATGATTTCAAATCACGATTATTAATTCCAATCATTTGAGCATTGATAGCAAGTGCTTTTTCGAGATCGGTTTCGTCATGAATTTCAACGAGGCACTCGAGTCCTTTTTCAGAGGCATACTCGTATAGTTCTGCCAATTTCGCTTGAGGCAATGCCGCTGCTATTAGCAAAATGACATCCGCTCCGGCGGAACGGGCTAAATCTATTTGAATCGGATCGACGATAAAATCCTTGCATAGAATCGGAAGCTCTACTGCTTCTCTGACTTTTTTCAAATCAGTAAAGGATCCTTTAAAACCTTTTTCATCCGTTAATACAGATATAGCTGATGCACCTGCCGCGGCATAGAGCTTTGCTTGCTGAGCAGGGTCCAATGAAAGATTAATGTCTCCTTTTGAAGGGGATGCCCGTTTGAATTCGGAAATGATAGCGACATTGTTTGCCTCTTTTAATGCTTTGATGAAAGAACGCGGTTCGGAAAGTGATGCTTGTATCGTAATTTTCTGCTTCCTCCACTCCTCCACCTCTCCTTTTTTTCGTTCAATGATTGAATCAAGTATTGTTCGCATTTCAACCGACCGCCTTTTTATTTTGCTTGCTGAGGCTGATTAAATTTTCCAGTTTCGATAGTGCCCTGCCTGAATCGATGCTTTCCGCTGCCAGCTCCACTCCTTGCAAAATCGACTCTGCTTTCCCCGCTGTGTATATTCCAAGACCCGCATTCATCAGAACAGTATCCCGATAAGCACCCTTTTTACCCTTGAGAACATGGAGCAATATGTCAGCATTGTCGCGTGCATCTCCACCTCTAATACTGTCATTGTCGTACACTGGCAAATTCACTTCTTCCGGCAGAAGTTTGATTCGTTTGATTTCTCCTTCCGTAACAATCACCATTTCGTTTTCGCCTGCAAGAGAAGCTTCATCCATTCCACCTGCCCCGTTGACGACAATCGCTCGCTTCCTGTTCAGGTTTGCAAGCACTTGGGCAAACTTATCAAGCATATCCCTGCGGTAAATTCCAAGCAACTGGTAATCAAGCTGAACCGGATTTGTCAGCGGTCCGATCAAATTAAAGATAGTCGGGATTTTTAGATCTCTCCGGACCTTCATAATTTGTTTCAATTTCGGGTGTACATGAGGAGCATATAAAAAAGCAATCCCATTCTGCTCGAGGACTTCTTCTGTTTCTTCTGGAGAGAAGTCTAGACTAATGCCGAGTTCCTCCAATACATCCGCACTTCCAGTCTTGCTCGATACACTTCTGTTTCCATGCTTTGCGACGGTAATTCCAGCACCAGCAATAACAAATGCCGAAGTAGTACTAATGTTAAAACTTTTTGAACCATCCCCCCCTGTGCCGCAATTATCAAGCACATCAGGTATTCTCTTTGGAAAATTTAATGCATGCTTTCTGATCGCTTTGACTAACCCGGAAACCTCCTCTGCCGTTTCTCCTTTTGATTTAAGACCTGTCAAAAAGGATGCGATTTCGCTGTCTGATACTTCTTGCGCAAAAATACCTTGGACAGCTTCCTCCATTTCTTGCTCTTGCAGAGATTTTCCTTCGATCAGCATTTCAAGATAATTTTTCATCATTTACAGTCTCCTTTCTGATTTCAGTAAGAAAATTGAATAACATTTGTTTTCCGCTCTCCGTTCCAATTGATTCGGGATGAAATTGAAGCCCATATACAGGGTAATGATTATGCTTGATTGCCATAATTTCGTCGTCATCGGCAGCTTCGGCGAGAATCTCAAAGTCTTCACTGAGCGTCAGCGGGTCGATCACTAAAGAGTGATACCTCATTACCTCCGGTTGTTCATTCAGATGAATCATGATCGATTTACCTGAATGTCTTAACTTAGATTGTTTGCCATGCATGATTGTCTTTGCTTTTATGATTGAACTGCCAAATGAATAGGCGATTGCCTGATGTCCAAGACATATCCCCAGGATCGGAATTTTTGGCGCGAACTGTTGAACTGCTTCGACACAAATTCCTGCCTGTTCCGGCCTGCCCGGACCAGGGGAAAGGACGATTGCTTCAGGATCCATTCGTGTGATTTCCTGAATCGAAATTTTATCATTCCGGACCGTTTTCACTTCAGCTCCCAGCTCACTTAAATATTGGTAAAGGTTATAGGTAAAGGAATCGTAATTATCAATCAGTAGAATCATTGGCAGCCTCCATCAATGCTTTTAATTTATGATTTGTTTCATCAAACTCTTTCGCTGGGTCTGAGTCATATACAATCCCTGCGCCTGCCTGAAGATAGCCTTTACCATCCTTGACAACCAAAGTTCTGATCGCTAAGGCAAAATCCATGTTTCCACATGCAGAGAAGTAACCGACCGCCCCTGAATAAACACCCCTTTTTTCCGCCTCCAGTTCATTGATGATTTGCATCGCTCGAATCTTTGGTGCCCCTGATACAGTTCCTGCTGGAAGACAAGCCGCTAATCCATCGATCGGATGTGCATCTGATAGCAGCCTCCCGCTTACCTCCGATACGAGGTGCATAACAAACTGGTATCGTTCTACTTCCAGAAATTTATCGATTTTCACACTTCCCACTTCGCATATTTTCCCTAAATCATTCCTTGAGAGATCAACGAGCATTTTGTGTTCGGCCAATTCCTTTTCGTCCTGCGTTAGTTCCCGTTCCAGTTTTTCATCTTCATCTGCTGTTTTCCCTCTCGGCCTGGTACCGGCAATTGGGTTCGTAACCATTATTCCGCCCCGGTACTTGACAAGGCTTTCTGGCGAAGTGCCGGCAACTGCATAGTCTGCAAAATCAATGTAATACATATAAGGAGAGGGGTTATTTATCCTCAATTTTCGATAAAAAGAAAATGGATCTCCTTTTGCAGTCGCCGAAAGTCTTCTCGATAAAACTACTTGAAAGATTTCGCCTTCCTCAATCAAGCTCTTTGCTATTCTGACCGAGTTTTCATACTCGTCTCTGTCTTGAGAGGCTGTAAAATCCGATAGGGAAAAGGGACTGATCGGCTGTTTTTTATTTGTCGATTCAAGTTGTTTTTTCCGATTTTCTATTTTTCTGATCAAATTAGTGTTGCTGTATCCCGGATACTGAATGCCAATCAGGTTAATCTTTTGTTTAAGGTGGTCAAATACGATAATCTCATCGAAGAACATCAAATGCGCTTCTGGCATATCTAGTGGATCATCCTTCAACGGTCCAATTTCTTCAAATTCACGAATGAAATCATAGCTGACAAAACCTATTCCACCCCCGATAAAGGGAATATCTAACTCAGGTTTTATTTTTGGAAGCATCTTTTTCAAAGCCTGTGAAAAAGATATCCCGATGTGCTCCTTAGTCCCTTCTCTAATAAGATATGTCTCGCCTTTTTCATTCAAAAGCTCAAATAAAGGGTCGCTGCCGATAAACGAAAAACGGCCAGAATCTTTATATTTATGAGAGCTTTCCAGAAGGAATTTCTTCTTGCCGGGAATCCTTTGATAAACGGATATCGGCGTTAACGTATCTCCTTCCATTTCTTCTACATACACTTCCGAAGCTTCTACTTTCATGTAAAATCCCCCTTAGAAAATAAAAATGTCCCCTATACATGCACAAAGAAATGTGCTGTATAGAGGACGATTACGATTGGACCGCGGTGCCACCTCAAGTTGGAACTTAAAAAAGTTCCCTCTCTTCAAGTACAGGAAATCTAAAAAGATCTCGATATACCCTATCCTTTTAACGGAGGAGTCCGGGCAGCCCTACTTATTGGTTCAGGCTGCCTCTCACAAGGCCATTCAACAGGTATTACGTACCGGTTCACACCATTTCCGGCTCTCTGAAACGAAAATATCCTGCTTACTCTTCTTGTTCAACGAGTTACCATTATTGTTTTTTCGCATTAAATCATTTGGTTCCCAGTTTTAGACAAACAAAAAAGGGCCCCCTCCTTATTTGAATAAGGACGAGAGGACCCGTGGTACCACCTTAATTAGCTGATTAACAGCTCACTTAGCAGCATCAAGCAAGATTTATGCTTTAATGCGTGCCTTTTGTAACGATAAGGCCAGTTCGCCAAAGCCTACTGCCAATTGGGTTCGGTTTGGAAGCTCGGAAGTCCATTCGCAGCAACAGTTACACTGATTTTCACCAACCATCAGCTCTCTTTTAGTACCCGTTTCAGTTACTACTCTTCGTCTACACTGTACGATATATTGTTTTAAATGATAAAGGCAATAAAGAGAAAAGTCAATAAAAATAATTTTAATTTTTCTTCATTAAGAGTTTAGTCACTTCCTCTTTCCACGCTACTGCCAGTCCTTCCGTTCCTATTAGTGATTCAATTGCTTTCCTGTCATTCCTGCGGTGGAAAAGAATTTCATTAGCCATCAGAATAGAAAAGTCATCTTGTTTACGCTCCAGCAATACGATTTCAGCATCTCCATTGACGATCCCATCCTCCAGGACCCTGAAAAAATATCCTGTATAACCGGTTTGAACTACTCTTTTCAATAACAAATCGATACCATTGTTTTTGGAGATTTTAGAACATGGAATCCTTCCTTGAGAAACTTGAATTGTCGCTTCCCCAAGGCGGTAAATATCTCCTATGTATACGTCGGCCTCTTTCATGCCCAGAGCGGAAATATTTTCACCAAAAGTGAGCGTTTCAATCTTTTTATCAAATTCAGCTGACCATTGTTGGTAATGTTCAAAAGGGTAGAAGCAAACAGCTCTGTCAGGACCACCATGGTATTCTGTTGCTGCTACTTCATCACCCTCGAAGGAATTCTGAGTCAAAAGGGCTTGTTTGACTCCTTTCTTCCCGATTGCGGATTGTTCCGCTTTCCCCTCCCAGTTTTTCAACTCTGGCTTCCCTACATTTAAATACAGTATCTGTCCCATGTCCCTCCACCCTTCCGGACTTTTCCAACTATTTTATCCTTTCCAAGGGAAAAATGCCATATAGATTTTACATGGACAATCATTACCATAAAAAGACACCATCTTTTCAGTCGTTTTTGGTCACACTACAAATAGCATAAATTAAAAGGCAGGTTACAAAAATGAATTATCTCGAGAATTTGTTTCCAAAATCCGGGAAACTCTTGGATAAAAAATCTAAGGATACGAAGGTTGATCCTGTCAAAAGTAAAAAATGGGCCATTGTTTCAATTGCCTCTATTCCGTTAGTGATGACTCTTGGTAATTCAATGCTTATCCCAGTTTTGCCAGTAATGGAAAAACGAATGGGCATTTCTGCCTTCCAATCAAGTTTAATTATTACTGTTTATTCGATAGTAGCAATTTTTTTAATCCCGATTGCTGGGTACTTATCAGACCATATTGGTCGGAAGAAGGTCATTATTCCAAGCTTGATTATTACAGGGATTGGTGGAATCATTTCTGGATGGGCTTCATGGCAAATGACCGATGGATATTTGATCGTCTTAATTGGCAGAGCCCTTCAAGGCGTTGGAGCTGCTGGGGCTTTTCCGATCGTATTGCCCTTGGTAGGGGATATGTTTAAAGGGGACGATGAAGTCAGTGGTGTGCTTGGCGAAATTGAAACTGCAAACACACTTGGCAAGGTTTTAAGCCCTATTCTTGGTTCGTTTTTGGCGGGATTTATCTGGTTTCTACCATTTTTCTCCATTCCCATTTTCAGTGCAATTTCGGTTGTACTGATGACTTTTTTGGTGAAAAGCCCAAAAAAGGAGGAAAATCCATTGCCTTTTAAGGATTTTATCCAAAAAGTGAAACTAATTTTCACTGAAAATGGGCGTTGGCTGTATGCCATCTTTTTTATTGGGATAATTGTCATGTTTGTCCTTTTCGGAGTATTATTTTACCTGTCCGATCTCCTTGAGAATAAATACGGAATCCACAACTTACAAAAAGGACTATAC
Source organism: Mesobacillus subterraneus (assembly GCF_000934845.1). Lineage (GTDB taxonomy): Bacteria > Bacillota > Bacilli > Bacillales > Cytobacillaceae > Mesobacillus > Mesobacillus stamsii. The sequence goes on along the minus strand of NZ_JXIQ01000062.1, from coordinate 8,716 downwards.
CTGGCCATTCCATTAGGGGCACTTTGTACTGCATCGTATATTATTGGGAAACTCATTAAGAAAAATAGAACGCTGATGAAATGGATCACTTTTACCAGTTTATTGATACTTGGGATTGCAGTAGGTCTGCTGAGTTTTTCTAATGAATTATGGTTCTTATTAACCATGTTCCTAGTTGCAGGGACTGGAATCGGCGCAAGCCTTCCTCCTCTTGATGCGCTAATTACCGAAAGCATTGAGAAGGAGGAGAGAGGTACAATCACCTCCATATATAGTTCAATGAGATTTATTGGCGTCGCAGCCGGTCCCCCTGTCATCGCCTTGATGATGAAGAATTCAAATTCGAACCAACTTATTTTTATCCTTCTAGCGTCACTAAGTATCGCAGCATCCCTCGCCACCTTTCTGTCAATCAAGCCAGACAAAAACACATAGGAAAATACATTCCTTGAGGAAGAAAATCCGTAAAAAAGCCTGCAGATCCAATTTCTGCAGGCTTTTTCTATTACTTTGATAACGGTTTCTTCAATAGTCCAAGCAGGACCGCTGTGACAGCTGATCCAATTAAGATTGCGGCGAGGTATAAAAGCCACCCTCCATCCACAAGTGGAACTACGAACAAACCGCCATGAGGAGCTCTCAATCCGATATGGAACATCATTGACAATCCGCCAGCAACAGCCGCTCCAGCCATTGCGGATGGAATGACCCTAAGCGGATCAGCCGCAGCAAATGGAATTGCACCTTCCGTGATAAAGGAAAGTCCCATGATATAATTCGCTTTTCCGGCATCTTGATCTTCTTTTGAAAATTTATTCTTAAAAATTGTAGTCGCTAGTGCGATTCCTAATGGAGGGACCATGCCAGCAGCCATAATAGCAGCCATTGGCTCATATACACCATTTGCAAGCAATCCTGTTCCAAAAACATAAGCAGCTTTATTTACTGGTCCACCCATGTCAAATGCCATCATTAGGCCAAGGACAATTCCTAGCAAGACAGCATTTCCTGTTCCTAAACTTGACAGCCAGTCTGTTATTGCCTGGTTCAAAGCACCAACCGGTTTATTTACCAGGAATAACATAATGAATCCTGTAAGGGCAATTCCGAATAATGGATACAAAAGGATTGTTTTAATCCCTTCTAGTGACGCAGGAAGACCAGCGAATAATTTCTTCAGACCGAGAACGAGATATCCTGCAAGGAATCCAGCGACCAAACCGCCAAGGAAGCCTCCGCCTCCTATTGCCGCAAGCACACCGCCTACCATACCAGGAGCAAATCCAGGTCTGTCTGCAATACTTAAAGCAATAAAACCGGCAAGAATAGGTACCAGCAATCCAAATGCTCCCGCTCCGCCGCCAATATCCATCAGCGCTTTTGCGATGGGATGGTAGGATGGATCTTCTGGATTGAAGGCATTATAGCCGAACATGAAGGAGATCGCGATCAGGATACCACCTCCGACAACAAAAGGAAGCATATTTGAAACACCATTCATCAAATGCTTATAGATTCCTCCACGGCTTGCTTTCTTTTCTGTCGGGACATTGCCTGTCGACTTATAAAGCGGCGCATCCTTCTTAACCGCTTTTTCAATCAGATCTTTTGGCCTGCGGATTCCCTCGGCAACTGGTACATCGATCAATGGCTTACCTGCAAATCTTTCCATATTAACTTTTGTATCGGCAGCGATAATGACAGCCTCAGCTTTTTCAATTTCTTCTGGCGTCAGGACATTTTTTGCGCCCCCTGACCCATTCGTTTCTACCTTGATATCTACGCCCATTTCAGCCGCTTTCGCTTTTAACGAATCAGCTGCCATGTACGTGTGGGCAATCCCTGTTGGGCAAGCAGTGACAGCAACGATGAATTTTCTATTTTCGCCAACAGATGGCTCTTCTTTTTCTTCCTGGTCATAACTGTCTATAATATCCATGACTTCATCTGCAGATTGAGCAACCAACAGCTTCTCCCGTGCATCAGCCTTCATTAAGATGGTTGATAATCGTGCTAGTGCCTCCAGATGCGTGTTATTTGCACCTTCAGGGGCTGCAATCATGAAAAATAAATGCGCCGGCAGACCATCTAGAGATTCATAGTCGATCCCTAACTCTGAGCGGCCAAATACGATGGCAGCTTCTTTTACAACGCCAGTTTTTGCGTGTGGGATAGCGATCCCATCCCCAACACCTGTCGTGCTTTGTTTTTCGCGATTCAAAATCTCCTTCTTGAATATTTTTTGATTGGTTAATTTACCGGTTGAATCAAGTACATCGACAAGCTCATTGACAGCATCGAGCTTCGTTCTGGCAGTCATAGATAAATGAATGGTTTCTTTTGTCAGCAATTCTATGATTTTCATGGTTCTCCCCCTCACTGAAATTTGTGAATTTTCACTTCCGGAAGAAGTGATTCTATTTTTTCTGGTGTACAAAGCCCGATGGAAAAAGCTGTTGCGCTTCCCGATGCAACACTGTATCGAAATGCGTTTGCACGGTCATTCGTTTTTAAGTACTGTGCCAGGAAGCCTGCTACCATTGAATCGCCGGCTCCCACAGAGCTTTTCACTTCCCCTTGTGGAACGCTCGCATGAATGGCACCGGATTCATTTATATAGACAGCACCCATTTCAGCAAGGGAAACGATGACATTTTTTGCTCCTGCCTCAACTAGCTTTTGTCCATAAAAAATGGCGTCCTCCACTTCTGAAATTTCTCTACCGAAAAACTGTCCTAATTCGTGATTGTTTGGTTTTATCAAAAAAGGTTTATACTCAAGCACGGTTTTCAGCAACTCACCTTCTGCATCTATCATCACTTCTGCCCCTGTTTCTTTGCAGATTTGAACGATATCCTGATAAATCGTTTGTGGCATGCTAGATGGAATGCTCCCGGCAAGGATCAGGTAATCTCCTTTTCCTAGCTGTTTTATCTGATCTTTTAATAATCCAATTTCAAGGGTGGAAATTTCAGGTCCTCGTGCATTAATTTCCGTTTCTTTTTCTGCCTTCAGTTTAATATTGATTCTTGTATCTCCCCCAACTTTGACAAAGTTGGTATATATGCCTTCCTTATGGAGGAACTCTTCCACATATTTGCCTGTAAAACCGCCCAAAAAGCCCGTCGCCTTGCTCTCCACTCCAAGAGAGCGGAGAACTCTTGAAACATTGATTCCTTTCCCGCCTGGTAGTTTGGTTTCATAGGAAGTTCTATTCAAAGCTCCAAGTACAATCTCACCTGCTTCAATGATATAATCGACAGATGGATTTAGTGTTAATGTATAGATCATGGTGTCACGACCTTTATAGTAGTTTTGCTGGTATATTGCCCTTTCGTATCTTCATCTAGACTATTTGTAATAATTGCCGCTTCCTGCAAATCCGCTATTTTAGCAAATGTGATTTCCGAGAATTTACTTTCGTCTGCCAGGACATACGTTTCTCGTGACAAGAAAATTGCTTTGGATTTAATCATTGCTTCCTCCTGGTCTGGCGTTGTAAATCCAGAATGAGGATGAATGCCATTGACGCCTAGAAAACATTTATCAAACCGATATTGTTCGAGACTAGCCACTGCTCCTCTGCCAATTACTGCATTTGTCTTCGGCTTCGCATAACCGCCGATCACGTAGGTTTCAATATTCCTATCCATCAGTTCCGGCAAATGCATCAATCCGTTGGTAACCACTACAATATCCTTGGCAGGCAGGAAAGGAATCATTTCCTTAATTGTCGACCCTGCATCAAGATAAACGCTGTCACCTTCTTCAATCAGACTTGCCGCAAATTTGGCGATTTGCCTTTTTTCATGAAGGTTTTTGGAAGATTTCTCGTTCATGCTCGGTTCCTGAAGTTTTCCTTTAAGCCTTGCCGCACCTCCATGTATCCTCTTCAAGAATTTTTCCTCTTCAAGTACTGTCAGGTCACGCCGTATAGTGGACTCCGAAGCTCCTGTGATATCAAGGAGTTCTTGAATTTTCACGATTGATTTTTCCTTGATTAATTGTAAAATGAGCTGGTGGCGCTCAGGTGTTAACATGAGCCATTCCTCCTATTTTGCTTCGTAAATCCATCATAATGTAATCGATTTCAAAAATCAATCATTTTCTTTCAAAATAAAGCAATATACTTCATTATTTTTAAATATGGTGATTGGTTTTGAACGATTTTTTTTAAATTAAAGCTTTAATGCATTGATATCCGAAATACAAACCAAAGCCTATTAACGACATCCCTGAAAATACAGAAATCGTTTTTAAACTGTTATAGGTTAAGAAACGCCTAAAACCAGTCGTGATTGCTGCGATAATTACATCCCAAACTGCTAGTCCCAGGAAAATCATGCTACTGTAGATCAATAAGTCCGCATGGCCATAATTGCTTGCCGTCTTCGCCAGGACTGATCCATAAATCCCTATCCAGAAAAGGATTGATAAAGGACTACTGATGGACAGGATAAATCCTGTTAGGAAGCATTTAAACAGTGATTCTCTTCCCCTACTTGAAGCAAGTTGAATGCTATTGGCCTTTATGATTCCTTCCATCCCAGAGTAAATGAGTACGAAACCGCCAAATAGCCAAAAAAAAATTTGAATGATTGGCATGTCCAAAAAATTTACAAGTCCAAGATAGATAAGAAACATGAAAATGGCATCTGCGATCATTGAGCCTGTACCAACAATCCAGGCATGCCAGAATCCATTTTTAATTCCCTTAACCAGCCTTGCTGAATTGACCGGTCCAATCGGGGCAGCAAGAGTTAATCCTAAAAAAATATAACTTGCTAGCAAACTGATGCTCAAGTTGTCGTCCTCCAACACACAGCAATTTTGTAAATTTTATGTGCTGGAAAGGAAGAATAATACTACTTGTACTAGATTCATAAAAATTTTAATTGAATTCAAATATTTTTATGATATAATTCTTTTATAACTTATTCGCGGGTGTGGCGGAATCGGCAGACGCGCTAGATTCAGGTTCTAGTGGTGGCAACACCGTGGAGGTTCAAGTCCTCTCATCCGCATACAGAAAAGGTGCCTTTTAACATAAGGCACTTTTTTTGTGTTTTTCAGTTAAATATTGCGTTTGATGGTCGCACTTAGAAACCTAGACAAACAGGTTCTTGACAACTTCTCCTCTTTTGCCTTCAAACCTAGTATCTAAACACGATCCGATTCGGATAAGCCTAAAAAATTCATATAATTAAAAAAACAGCCCGGATTTTCATCCGGGCTTCTTGTATCAGTTGCTAACCAATTAAATTTTGACTGTGGTTGTTGACCACTTCAATTATCTTGGTCGTTTCCTTCATATCACTTTTGCAAATCGGGCAAGCGGGGATATTGCTGCTTTTAAAGTTATCTCGAACCCAGCAATTGCAATCATCAGCAGTGCATTCCCATATTTTCGTTTCTGCAGTGACGATTTCTTCAGGCGGTTTTCTTCCAAATGCCATTTTCCTCACGCTCCTATCATTTTAATCGCGGGCTCTCTCTTTAAGTTAATCCAAAATAAATTCTTGAGAAAACCTTATCATCGTTCGTTTGATAAAAAAATTCATTTATTATAAAAAGCCGGCAATGATACTTTTTATAATAAATGAATGATCCGAAAGTTGATTTCTATTCTATTTTATCATACTTTCTTATTTTTTCCAAAACTGACCTGCGTTTTGATGCTAAACACCACAATAACTAGTATATTCACTTCCTAATTTTTTATTTAAACAAAATTTTATTGGTTTTTTTATAAAAAAGGTTGTACATCAAGAATCACCTGAATAAAAATAGTACAAGCAAATTACGCTTTCAGGTTTGGAGGTTTGATATATTGGCTGTTTTCCTTGGTTACGTATTCCTTGGCCTGTCACTTGCCGCGCCCATTGGCCCTGTGAATGCTGCACAAATGGACAAAGGGATCAAGTACGGCTTTCTACAGGCATGGCTTTTTGGTCTTGGTGCCTTGACAGCTGATATGTTCTATATGTTTACTGTCTATCTTGGGATTTTTAAGTATCTTGATACGCCATTCATGCAGTCATTCCTCTGGCTTTTCGGATTCTTCGTCTTGCTATATACAGGCATTGAAACAATCACCAATTCAGGAAAAATCATGATGGAGCATCGACAAGGAAACTCAAGTATCAAGTCTTTTTTTTCCGGTTTCTTTATGTCTATTTCTAACCCGCTGACCATATTATTCTGGTTAGGGATTTACGGCTCTGTTCTCGCAAAAACCGCTTCTAGCTATGGAGACGGACAACTTGTTTTTTATAGCTTCGGTATCATCCTCGGTCTCGTTTTATGGGATATTGTAATGGCAGCTATTTCGAGTAGCTTTCGAAAGCTGCTCAAAACAAGGTTATTAACTTTCATTTCCCTTATTTCCGGTGTGTCTCTGATCGGATTTGCCTTCTATTTCGGATATCAGGCGCTTAAATTGTTTCTCTAATTTTTTGAAGACGATACTTGATTGTTTAAGAGCATTTCGATATATAATAGTAAGGACAAAATCAAAAGGATGAGAAAGATATGAAGATTACCGGACATACGGTCGAACTCCTCGAAGATCCATTTGGGCTTCTGACAGGGGACAGATATGAGTATTTCTTAAGTATTGAAGTTGATGAAGACGATGAGCTTTACACGGATAATGGGCTGTTTTTAAAGGTGCTGTTCCTCGTGGACGAGAGCAACAGTCGAATTCTCCAAAGCTACTTTATTGAAAAAGAAACAGAAAAAGTTCTCGATTTTGAGCTCGAGGAAGATGAAGCAGAATTGGTGAGAGCTTATTGCGAACAACATTTGCAGGCACTTCAAGAAACCGAACAGGAATAAACGAACGAAGAGCAGGAAAAAATCCTGCTCTTCTTTTTACACCTCTACTGACCTTCCTTCCTCGACTATATGATAAATCAGATGGGCGAGGTGCTGAACAGGGCCAAGTTCTCCCTCTTCTTCGTTCAGCTCTTCTGTGAATTCAAGGTCATTCAGGTACAGTGCTGAAAATTCATAGAAATCCTTAAGCGTGAACCCGTAGCAATTAGATGGCATTTCATTGTCGTCTTCGTATTGGAGCATTAAATAGGATACCTTTCCCTCCTTGTCTTCTGCATCAAAGAAAACAAAAAAGCCGATATTTGTGTCCAAGTCAAAAAGATGACGCGTGCCCCCTTCAGTCGCTTGATCGTAATCCTCACTGTCTAATTTTTCGACCTTCATTGTTTCTACCTGATCTTCTGCGTGAAATTTTACATCAAATAGTGTCAAAAAGAATTACACTCCATTCTGCACAGTGGTTTTAATTGCTATCTTCAAAAAAAATATGCTTAGCTATAATTTTTTCCCCGATTGTCAGGATACCATAGGAAAATTCTTTTTGTCTTCTTTTATCTATCGGAGATCCGGGATTAAAGAGGATCACTCCGTTATTTTCCTTTAGAATGGGTATATGTGAATGACCATAAATAATGCAATCAACAACATCGTCCGCAAAAGTGTCTATTGCCCTTTTTTCAGTCGTCTTCCCTGTGCCATGTCCATGGACAATCCCTATACGGAATTCCCCTATAATGAATAGTTCTTTTGTTTTAAGAAGGCTTTTAAGTTCCGGACCATCCACATTTCCGGTTACCCCGATGGTTGGTGCAAATTGTTGCAGTTGATAATAAAGGTCAACCGTCTGCCAGTCCCCGGCATGGATGATGAAATCACATTCTTCCAAGTCGCGCTTCAGGATCCTCGGTAGCTGAATCGCCTTCCTCGGCATATGAGTATCGGAAATGACAACAACTTTCATGACCGAACGTCCACCTCCTGACGGTTTTCCCTGTTATACTACCCTGGAAAAACCCAGTTTAACCTTATCAATCACTGCCACTTTTAGGATTCAAACTTTATAGCAAAACCAAGACCCCATTTACTTTTCACTTCCCTGCTTCCTCCCAGTTGCGATAAAGTCCTATAACCCTGCATTTGACTTTACCAGAGGGGATGGAAAGAAGCGTTTCCTCTCCCACTTTTAAACCGATAAGTTTTTGGGCAACCGGGGTATCATAATAAATTTTATTTTCATCAATATTTGATTCCCCATATCCGACGATTTCGTATGTTTCTTCCTCTGGATCATCCGGATACTCAAACAAACACTTAACAATGGAACCAATCGAAACTTCCTCTGTATTTCTCTCGTTTACCTCAATTAATTCAGCAGTCTTGTACGTTTGTTGAATGTCGTTAAGTCGGTCCATTACTATCCGCTCATCTTGCTCTAATTTATGAAAATTAGGATTCGCCAATTTATCATCTCCGCAAGCATTGAAAGCACTGTTTTTATCGATGCGTACTTGCTTTAGTTCTTGTTCCAGCCTGGTTATTTGCTGCAGAATCAATTGCTCTCCCGTTTGGGTGATTTTAACTGCCATGTTACGCTCCTTCACCTGATAAATTTTATTTGCTAATCTTACCATATGCCAGGATATTTTGCTTAATTAACGTATCCAGAAGATAGATTGGTACATCTGTAACCTATCCAAAGGAATCATTGAGGAAGAAGAACAATTGGCAGTCGATACTACACATGTCGAAGAGAGTCACCTACATTGCTCATAAAGGTTAGATTGTGGCTCGTATTGTTAAAGTGATCAAACCACTCCAACCGTCGATAAAAATACGACAACCGTTGATATTTTCTCTCTAACCGTCGATAAAACCGCCA
>NZ_JXIQ01000061.1 GCF_000934845.1 Mesobacillus subterraneus | reverse complement strand
TTATTTTGACAGGTTTGAGGGTGTAGAGCGAAAAGTTGTCAAGAAAGCCCCGTTATTTTGACAGGTTTGGGTATTGCGAGCGAAAAGTTGTCAAAAAAGCCCGGTTATTTTGACAGGTTTGGGGGTAGCGAGCGAAAAGTTGTCAAGAAAGCCCCGTTATTTTGACAGGTTTGGGTGTTGCGAGCGAAAAGTTGTCAAGAA
>NZ_JXIQ01000009.1 GCF_000934845.1 Mesobacillus subterraneus | reverse complement strand
CCCGATCACAAAAAATCCGCCAAGACACATAGCCCAGGCGGATTTTTGTTTATTCATTCTCACACAACCCAAGCGACTCGACACCCACACCCCATCCACCTTGTATGTAACCACCCAACCATACTAGTTGTAAAAAAATGGTGGGACAAGGTACCTGTCCCTGTGTCCCTCCTCTTTCTTGTTGTTTCGAACATGGTATTCTTTCAGAAAGTGAGTTTAGGAAGCTTATCATCAAACTTTTCAATGAATGCACATGTAGGCTTTCTGAAAAACTGAAAAAACAAGTTTATGAACAATATCCCTTTATTTAAGTCAGGCTTTCAATTATACGAAAACCTGACTTTTTTATTACTTTACTTTGCTTTGCTTCTCTTTCTTCTCGGTCGTTTCACCTTTAATTTATAAGCTAGTTTATTTTCAAGATAACACTCCCACTCAATTCCTGTGGAGAGTTTATAGACAATCCGACCATCGGGATGAATGGTCCCACTTTCTACAAGCCGTTCAAAGATATCCGCTCTGAAAGCAATGCGGTGCTTCAGTGGATCAAACTCTGGTATGTCCTCTAGCTCATTCATAAGCCACTCTAATTCAGTTCGGTACTTTGCCGCTTGTTCTTGTCGTTCCTCAAAAGCATCAAGTTGATGTTTCAACTGCACGATTTCATTCGTTAAGGCTTCAACCTGCTTTGTATCTTGTCCAGCTTGATTCAGCTCTTCATCTACCGCTTCGTATAATTCCTGGTTGAGTTACTCCATCATTATTTCTATTTCTTCGATCTCGCTATGTTCTTTATTAGTTAGGTCTGTTCTTTCCGATACAGCTTCTGCTTCAAGTTGAGGGAGATCATTTGATTTCATTTCTAGCAAAGCACTCATAAAGTTATGCTCCACATATTCTTCACGAAAACTCGGGGAAGTGCATGTACCGGAAAAGTTCTTACCATTGGCGACCCTACATCTCCAATAACGTCGGGCTTTCTTCTTGTTTGCATCCTTTTGTCTATCGTAATTTTCGTACTGACTGATAATCCCTCCACACTCACCGCACCGAAAAGTCTGGCGAAATGGCTGTGGAGCGTTGACTGAGGGACGAGTTGCTTTAGGTGGGTTCAACTTTCGGATGGTTTGGACCTTATCCCAATCTTCCGGTGTAATAATCGCTGGATGGTTATCCTCAATATAATATTGGGGCAGTTCCCCTTTGTTAACCACTTGTTTTCTCGTAAATGGATCCTTCACATACGTTTGCTGATACAGTACGCAGCCTTTGTAAACGGGTGATGCTAACATTTTCCCTACCGTGTTTGGGTGCCAATATTTATTTCCATTGGCAGTTTCAATATCATCCTCACTTAACTCGCGTGCAATCTGTACGATACTTTTCCCTGCTGCATAGGAATCATACATTCGTTTTACCACAGCCGCTTGTTTTGGCTCAATACACCAATTTTTATGTTCATCAGCAGTATATCCATACGGGAATCGGCTTGGCCTTACGACCCCTATTTCCGCTAACTTTTGCTTCCCCCATTGGCTACTGATTCCCACATTTAATGCTTCTTCTTGAGCCATACTGCTAAGAACCGTTAACATTAAATCGCTATCTTTATCGGCTGTATGAATATTCTCGCGTTCAAAGTGTACGTAGACTGGTGGATTCAGCGACTTCAACATCCTCACATAATAAAGGGCCGCCGTGGAGACGAATAGATAAAAAAATAATTTATTAATTTAGCAAAAAAAGCCCACCTCCGAAATGGTGATGAGCTTAATAAAGACAAGTTTCTTCTATATAAAATAGAAACATTGATACCCCGCTTATGGTCATTACCGTATCCAGTAGCTTATGAATTATGAAACTACCCTACGGTTAGTTAAAAAACCTAGACAGTAATGGTTTATAAACTTTGCAAAATTGGATACTGATTGTACCATCTTCAGTTCTTCCCTCTACTTCAAATTGGAAATCCGAACCTAGTTCTTTTTTAAACTTTTTGTAAAGACGAGAAGTCTCCAAGAAACTAGTATCATTGAGTTCCCTTTTTATATTATGAAAATCAAAATCAACAAGCAGATAGTTTTCTTCTTTGTCGTTAATTACTTCGATATATTTTTCATGGTCTACTTCTTCTAAGGAAGAGCGTAATTTGTAGTTACATCTAAAAGATGGTAAGTAACTTTCATTTAATGATGCTTTAACTTTTCTTTTAATCGTTTCAGGTGGATTAATTTTAAAGAAACATTCAATGAACTGGTTTTTCAAGTGTTCCCTTTTTATTTCCTCCTCTCTTCTTTTATTCTTATGGAACCTTTCAATATCTTTAAAAACCATATATCTCCCTCCTTCATAATTACTTATGTTGTTTGACAAATCGGTATTCGTCTAAAGAATAAAATCGGTCGACTTCATTGTATTTATTCGCTTTCTTTTACGATCTTCCCCTTCACCTTCAATTTCTCCAATATTTAGTTATATTGTTCAGCTTCACCCCATAAGATGGAAATACAGTCAGGGTCCAGCTTTTTCAACTTAATAATAAAAAGTCGGACCACAAAAAGGGGGCCATTTCAAAATGGATGTGCAGAACTACAACTTAGTCAATCGATGCTTAAAAATGCCACATGCAAAAATGGTAGGTTACTTCAAAATCAATAAGGAAGTCATATACTGTGCATTAGGTGAGAACGAAAAAGTTTATTTTGATACACAGCAAAAGGAACTCGTTGAAAAGTATATTACAGCGATAGATAAGGATAGTTTTATTGAAATGCCTAGAGCGGTTGTTAATGATTCAGAATTCTGGATTGGTGAGACAAAGTTGGTATGTAGTGTTTTAAATGATGGGAGAAGGGTTATTAAAGATACGAGTCTCTTTCCAGCACTAGACCGTAGCAGAAAAGGAGAAAAAAGAATTGATGGTTTCCCTGCAATAATAGGTTCAAAGGCTTTAGCCAAATTATTTAACAAACAATACCCAAACCAGGTCAATATTATTAGTCCATTTGACGTTGCACAATTTAACGGGAAAACAGGAAAGTGGTATGACGCAAACGTCCTCCCAATTATTTGTGACCTATACATGGAAGCAGAAAAAGAGAACCTGATTACTCCTAGCCAAGAGCATGTGCTTAAAAAAGCAAAAATCTTGCTAAGGTCTTTGGCAAAAGTCGGAATAACTGCACTTATTGATGAGGCAACTAATTACCAAGAAGTACGTGGAAAAGATGAACTACAATTTTTACTAGAAAAATTCATATCTAACGAATTACGCCCATACTCTGCTGAATTCCCGCATGAATATTTCGAGCAATTATTTAGACTATATGGTTTACCCTATGATCCGACAACAAACAGAAGACCTAGGTATTTTGCACAATTTAATATTAAATACGTTTATGAATTATTGCCACCAACTGTTTGGGAAAAACTTGACGAAATGAACCCGGTCATAAGAATTGATGGAACAAGCCGTTATTATCGTAAGTATCGTATTCATCAATACTTAACTGAAGATAAAGGTCTTCGCTTTTTAAGAGAGCATTTACAAGCCTTAATACCAGTTATGAAACTATCAAAAGACATAGATAATTTTAGAGCAAACTTCCACGCTGTATTTGCTGACAAAATTAAATCTATAAAACGGATGAAAGAAGAACAAGAGTACCAACTATCATTTTCTAAAAATCAAGATGACTAACTTACCTAAGCTATACTCTTTTTAAAACAACCCACCAAGTAGCTGTATAAAAACCTATACTTCAACTCAGTGGGTTGCTTAATCATCCCTATTCCTATAATCATTTCATTAGCGATAATAAATTAATTATCCTCTGCTATATCCATGTCTAAAATTATTTATATATGGAGTATAATATTCCTTTCCATGAGGATCATATCCATCATTACCATAGCCTTGAACAAAGTATGCCTTTACATCCCATGTTAATGAGGCACCTCCTCCATCTACTTCAACCATATATGGCAGCAAATCATCTCTAAAAGCAGTCTCTATTTCATCCTTTAGTTCCTTTAATTCAAAAGGATTTTCTGGTGCATCTTTTATATCTCCTAAAAAGTCTACAAATGCTAAATAATTTGTATATTTATCATCATAATAAATAGCTCTTAACTGTAAATCTATTTTGTTTACCTCTAAATCTAATTCTTGATATACCTCTTGTAGATAATCATAAATTTCACTAATATAAGTCACAGTTTTAAAATGCATACTTAACCTAGAGGACAAGTAGAGAAATCCCCTTTTATAATGGGCAGTCCAAAAAGATGGGAAATGTGTATTATAGATTTTCCATCCAACATTATTAGAACTTTGAGGAAAAAACTGATTTATTAAAGAAAAATTACACGGTTTTAGTAATCTATCCTCTAATTTAACATCATCCCAATAGTCAATCACAATATTCCAATTTGACTGTAATTCTTTGTAAGTCGTTAACAATCCAGTAGTAAGAGGGGTGGTGCAAACTAATAAATATCCATCCGCTTTAGCACTTTTACAATCTGTTACTAAAGATTGGGACTCCTCCCTGCCAACACTTTTTCCCGAATAAGCTTTATGTTTACACTGAACTAACCAAGTCCTCTCAAAATTACTCAAAGGACCTTGTACTTTTTCGATAACCAATAGATCCCGACCACCATCAGGACCTTTCCCAGTCCAATGGGTCTCGTATCCTTCTCGAACAAATATTTCACGAACTAATCGTTCTAAATCAGTACCATCCATTGAAAGTTCTTTGAAATCTAACAAAAAACCACCTCCACCAGCTGATGAGTTATTTTAAAGGTAAGGAATCGCTATAAAAACCGCTAATTCTTTCATACAACCTTTTTCTGTTCTAGTTCCTGCCATTTTTCAATTTTACTCTTTACCCAATTTATATCATGGCATTCCATTTTATAGTTATCTGCCTCTCTCAGAGCATCCTTTGTATAACCTGAAGTTGTAATAAATCTTGAAAGCACACATTTATGATTGCGCTTAGCCGAATTAAATTCCCTTATTTGTGTAACTGTTATTTGATTACCTGAGTTCATATAATGTTTAATCTGAATTGCTTCGTCGGCTTTATGATGTCGATTATAAATGATCAAATCTACACCACCGTCAGCACCTTCACCTGTTTCCCTCGGTTTATATCCCCTAGCTTTATAGTAAAGAAAACATAACCTCTCAAACTCACGCCAAGATAAATCTTCTAACCTACTTAGTATTATATCTTGATCTGACCGTAGCCGATTAGGCGATATATGAGTTGTTTCCTTTTTCTTGAGTTGCTTTTTCCTTGTGGTTTTCTTTTTTGCTTTTATATCTGGAAGAATCGAATATATCACTTCTTCTATTAAAACCGTAGAAAACACTATACCAAAAAGCCAATAAATACTATTACTCTTAAATACTATCCAGTAAAAGTATAATCCTATTAAAAGGAAGACTACCGCAATCCCATTTGAGATAGTTCTTCTATCTTTTTTTGTCATTCAGCTCACCTACTTCTCCATTATCCTATTCTCTACTATTCTATAACATCGACAGCGGGGTGTGGTTAATTTTTCCACAAAAAGTTACAATAGTGATATATCAAACTAGCAAGGAGAAGATCATGTTATTATTTCTTAACTTTTTAAAGAAGAAAAAGGAAAAGGCCAAACCTAAACAAGAGAAGGCAACATCATCAAAAACAAATAATAAGAATGAACATGTTGCAACTAGAAAAGGTGAAATAGGAGAATACAAAATTGATATTCAACTTGACCAGCTACCAAAGGGATGTCGCTACTTAAGTGATCTCCTCGTAAAAAACTCGAAAGCAAAGTCAGGATATTCACAAATTGACCATGTGGTTTTAACTCCATACGGTATCTTTGCCATTGAAACTAAAAACTATCAAGGGACCATCTATGGCGGGAAAGATCGGAAAACATGGTTGGTTAACGGAAAGTTTAAAATGATGAACCCTTTTGTACAAAACTACGGGCATATAAAAGCATTAACATCATTTATTGATAAAAAGTACCATGACTTATTTATCTCCATGGTATCTTTTACAAAACGCTGCACATTTAAAGTAGACTTAGATTTCCGTAAAATAGCATCCAATGAAATTATAGTATATGACATCGAGTTGTCAGAGTTTATCCATCGGAAGGCTGAAGTACCTCTACCGGTTCCCAGGTTATAGATGTTAACACCTTTTTCTAAGTTTTCTTTCTATAGCCTTCACATGGCCTTTTGCAAGATCGAACACATGGATGTAGTCACGGACGCCTGCCCCGTCTATTGTATCATAGTCATTTCCAAATACACTTAATTTTCTAACTGCCCTTTTGCTACCTTTGTCACGAAAGGCATCAGATTGTTTGGGATACACACCCCATGCCTCCACGCCCCTTGTATGTAACCACCACACCATACCAGTTGTAAAAAATGGTGGGACAAGGTACCTGTCCCTGTGTCCCTTCCCGATCACAAAAAATCCGCCAAGACACATTGCCAGGCGGATTTTTATTTATTCATTCTCACACTACCCAACCACCCGACACCCACACCCATGCCCCTTGAATCTAACCACCACATCTGTGTATTGCCATTAGAAAGTGCCACTAATGCCAAATTTCAGTGCCACCAATGACAAAATAGAGTGCCGCATTAGACAATTATGGGAGACGTCTTTTCCT
>NZ_JXIQ01000060.1 GCF_000934845.1 Mesobacillus subterraneus | reverse complement strand
CATACCGAACACGGAAGTTAAGCTTCTCAGCGCCGATGGTAGTTGGGGGTCTCCCCCTGTGAGAGTAGGACGCCGCCGGGCAAGATGCATTTTACATCTTGTTTCAAAGATAAGGATTGTGTATCCAAATCGAAGAAATTATTAGTATTCCGCAGTAGCTCAGTGGTAGAGCACTCGGCTGTTAACCGAGCGGTCGTAGGTTCGAATCCTACC
>NZ_JXIQ01000008.1 GCF_000934845.1 Mesobacillus subterraneus | reverse complement strand
GAAATGCTTGACTTCGCCATCCGTGATGAATACTTTGCCTTAGCTGAATATGAAATCATTATGGAGCAGTTTAATGTAGACAGTCCGTTTAGTAACATCTCAGAAGCAGAACAGCATCACATTGATTTGCTGGTCCCGCTGTTCAGTGAGTATCAACTGCCGATGCCTGAAGATACAAGCAAGGTAGAAATACCAGAGACATTGAAAGAGGTCTATCAAATGGGAGTTCAAGCCGAAATTGATAACATCAAGATGTATGAATTTTTCTTGGAACAACCCGATCTTCCTGCTGACGTCAAGGATGTCTTTGGAAAATTGATGAACGCATCATACAATCATCTCAATGCGTTTCAAACAGAATTAGATAAATT
>NZ_JXIQ01000059.1 GCF_000934845.1 Mesobacillus subterraneus | reverse complement strand
GCTCAGCTGGGAGAGCGCCTGCCTTGCACGCAGGAGGTCAGCGGTTCGATCCCGCTAGGCTCCACCATAAAATAACTTTTGACCACAGTAATCATATATGTTAGTATTATAAAGCTGACGTTATGAGTTGGTCGGTGAATTGTTCTTTGAAAACTAAACAAACAAGCGTCAACAAACAATCAATTATCATGGCTTCTATTATAGAAG
>NZ_JXIQ01000058.1 GCF_000934845.1 Mesobacillus subterraneus | reverse complement strand
CCGGAGCTAGACAACAATCACTCGTTCTTCTTGAATTCTTCTTACACATTATCTAGTTTTGAGGGAACAAACATTTAAAATTCTCTTGAAAAATACATAAAAGACAGTATAATAAATATTGTTCTTTACAATTGTCTGGTGGCGATGGCGAGAAGGTCACACCCGTTCCCATACCGAACACGGAAGTTAAGCTTCTCAGCGCCGATGGTAGTTG
>NZ_JXIQ01000007.1 GCF_000934845.1 Mesobacillus subterraneus | reverse complement strand
AATTTAAGAGTGTCATAAACACTTTATTCATCATCATCCGTTAGATAATACATAGACCTGTGTGAATGCTAAACTAAAATAGACCATTATTGCTAGATAAAAATGAACACTTTTTTACCAGTTATTTATGGGGATTGGCATTGAAATGGGTGCCGCCCCGGGGGAGGGGCGGCACCCATTTCAATGCTCGCATCACTCCTCCCTATTAGTTAAAAAAAATCCCTTTATTGCTGTATAATATGATAGATTTGTAGACTTGATCAGCAATGGGGGAACGTAAAGGTGGAAAAGTGGAACATGTATATGGAAATTTATCAATTAAAACAACAAGGATTTAAAATTAGGAGAATTGCTAGAAAGCTAGGTATTTCAAGAACAACTGTTTATAAATATCTTGAAAAATCTCCAGAGGAAATGAGTGGATGGATGGCGTCAACCAAAACAAGAGTTAAAAAGCTGGATCCTTATGAAATGCTTATTCAAACGTGGTTAAGTGAGAATCCTGATATGTCAGCTGCACAAGTCCATGACTGGCTGATGGAAAGATATAAGGATCTAGAGGTGGGAGAAAGTACGGTACGCATTTATCCTGCATTCCCGAAGCTACT
>NZ_JXIQ01000057.1 GCF_000934845.1 Mesobacillus subterraneus | reverse complement strand
ACCTGCGGCATCTGAGGCATATTCCCTGGCATCATTCCTCCGCTATACGGCATTTGGTTTTCCATCATTCCGCCAACCTGCGGCATCTGAGGCATCATCGGCATTTCTGATGATTCTTCCTCCATCATTCCCGCGACCTGTGGCATTTGATTTTCCATCATTCCTGCGTTTTGCGGCATCATCGGCATTTGCCCCGGCATCATTCCTCCTGCCTCTGGCATGGGTATCTGAGATGGCTGAGGGATGTAGCCAGGACCAGGCATTACAGGTGAAATCGGCACACCATAAAAAGTCGGTCCAGTCATTTGCGGTGCAGCATATTGAGGCATATTTTCCCCCATAACCGAATTCTGCATCATTGCAAATGAGGAGGATTCCATATCCTCTACCGGCAATGCCATGTTAGGCATCATACCTGGATACTGGGAAACTCCCTGCACCTGGGGATTGGGCATTTGGTGGGCTTCTGGATAACCATAAGCAGGACCCGACATAGAAGGTGCACCTGGATAATAATTATATGGGTAAGGAATCATTGGCTGTTGGTATCCTCCTTGAACGAATGGCATCATAGATGGTGATTCATCCATAAATTCATTCTTTTCTATTTTGATATCTGGTTTAATTTCTGATTTTATCTTTTGCTTTCCCTCCACCTTTTGCGGCAAGGGTTTAAGCTCTGGTTTAACCTGCGGTTTTATTTGCTTTGCCTCTGGTTTCACTTCTGGAAAAATATTTTCTGGTTTTGGCGGGAGCTGCGGCTGGGCTTTCGGCTGAGGTTTATGCTGTGATTTTGGCTGGGATTTTGGCTGTGGCGGGAACTGCATATTAGCCATGTTCATCATATAGTAATTGTTGATATCAATTTCCGGCTTGATTTGCACTGGCATTTTAGGTTTATATGGTTTAACTGGTTCTTCCTTTGGAACAGGTTTTGGCATTTCCTTTTTCGGCTGTTCTTTAACAGGAGCCTCTTTCTTACCTTGTGGAATTGGCATCGGTTTCTCTTTGGCAATCGGCATTTCCTTTTTGCCACCCATATTGATTTTTGCTTGAGGCGTTCCACCTACTATTGGAGCTTCTTTCTTTATTGTGCCTCCACCAGTTGGAACTTTTATTTTCATACCGGGCATAATCATATCAGGGTTGCTGAGCTGTGCGTTTAACTGTTTCAGCTCTTCAAAGTTCACGCCGTACTTCTTGGCGATCTTCCAAAGAGTATCCCCTTTCTGTACGATATGGATTTTCACTCTGATTCCCTCCTATGGCATAAGTCCATATATTCTATGTTGGTGTGGGCAAATTGCTAACAATCTTCAAAAAAACTTATGCATCTATGTATATAAATATGTTTCGCACAGGAAAATTAAGCCTTTCCAAAAGAAAAGCGCAAGCGCCTTGGTCAGCCCTGACAAGCGCTGGAGGGCCTGCCAGTGAAGTCGTTCTTTGAC
>NZ_JXIQ01000056.1 GCF_000934845.1 Mesobacillus subterraneus | reverse complement strand
TGACTTCATGGGTCGGACCGAAGCGACTCGAGGGGCTAGGCGCTGGAGTTAGACCATTCTCGAAGTGAATTTTATGCTTTCTTATCTTGTAAAAAAAAGAGTGTCACAAAAGTATAACCTTTGAGCACCCTCTTTATTTTTACTTACCAAAATAGTCCATCGATTTCCGTTCCAGGCGCTTCGGTCGTCGTTAAAGCTCCTCGTCCGTGTTGGCTTTTACGGGGTCTCATCTATCGGCTGTCTTCGCGTCTTCTACTCCATTCGAGTCAAGTTTAAAGATAAAATAAAAGAGGCGACTCTCAGGTTGGATTTATTCAACCTTTTGAGTCAGCCTCTTTTTTTGAGATTAAATATGCTGTTGAATACGTCCTACTAATGCTTCTTTCGGCTGGTAACCGATAATTTTATCAACCGGTTGTCCATCTTTGAGCATAAGTAATGTTGGGATGCTCATGATGCCGTACTTTGCTGCTGTTTCCTGGTTGTCATCCACATCAAGCTTCACAATTTTCACCTTGTCACTCATTTCTGCGTCTATCTGTTCAAGCACAGGCGCGATCATCTTACAAGGGCCGCACCATGGTGCCCAAAAATCAACAAGCACTATACCTGATCCTATTTCGTTAGCAAAAGTTGCGTCAGTAGCATGTGTAATAGCCATTTAAATGCCTCCTAAAATATTTCTAAATAATATCGTTAGTATATCATTGTCTATCCATTGATGCTATTTATCTGCTCCGGGTATAATATACCCCCTTTAAATGTGAATATTCCTAGAAAAGCGCAAGCGCCTTGGTCAGCCCCGACAAGCGCTGCACGCCTAGAACGCCACGTCCTGTGGCTGGCGGGTCTAACACCGCTGTTTCCTCTTTTCAC
>NZ_JXIQ01000006.1 GCF_000934845.1 Mesobacillus subterraneus | reverse complement strand
AAAAAAACATGATCATGGTATCGATAGCGATACTCACCTATGAAGAAGCGATCCTTATCCCCCGCTTTATATTTATGCATAATAGATTCGCCGAATTGAACTTCCGAAACTTTTGCGGCATTATAAATCTCCAACTCCACTCCCGGACTTGTCCGAACTGTATGGATATTATTTATATAACCTTGATAACTGCTCGGCCAATAATCATGATGATCCACCTGAACCATTCCAAAAGGGACATATTCAATAGTGAACTTACCTGTAATCCCGCTTCTGTTCCAAATTTTTATGTCATAATTCCCGTAGCAATCTTCGGTTATATAAGAACTTAATTCTATCCATTCGCGATTGTTAGGAACCGTTGCATTTATTTTTTCAAGGACATTCTCAGCTCGATGTTTTATTTCAAGATGCCACTCACCATCCTGAATAACAGGAACCTGAATGTATGGCAATTCCATGTATGCCCTAGAATTTTCTTGATTAAATAATGTTTTGCCACCAATTAAAGTTGGTTTATTTTCTGTATTCACCCGAACAATAAACCCAGTGCATGGTAACGTTTTCAAATTTGTCAAATCAATACTGTAAACATCATATTGATTCCATAACGGAATTTTTGACATTTCCGCCACAGATAATTCTTCCTTATTCAAAATCTCACTATCATTATGAATCAAAAAAATAACGGAAGTGTTGGGAAGCCATTCTGTCTTAATAAAATTCCCATTTGGCAAAAAGGCAATATACTTATTTTTGACTCCATCAAACTCCCATTTAGAAATTTGCTGGTCATCTACCTTTAAGGTAATCGTGTAGGTTGTAGCCGGTTTCAAAGTAATTATCTTTTCCTCGGAAACCAACACGGAATTTCTTCGGAAAAAATCTGCCTTTACTAGTTGGCTTGTTTCATCGCTAGTGATTTCCCAAATGATATAGGAATCATAACAATCCTTCACGATGATTCGCGGAATCTCAAAATAAATACCCACCCCATCTAAATCAATTTTGATTTTGGGAGCTGTTATTTGAACATTGCTTCTAGCCTGCAGATTCTTCTTTACCTTCGGCTTTTCCTTCCATATGGAAACCTGCTCAAACATACGAGTGTAATTTCCGTTCTCCATCTCGTCATCTTGATCAACCGAATCATTTAATATTAATTTCCTCGTATTTTGAATAAAGTTATAGGAATCCTTCTTAGTAGACAGCTTTATGTAGCGTCTAACAGTTACTTCCGTTTTATTTGTAAGATAATAGAGATAATCGTCTACATCAAAATCATCGTAAAAACTATCATTTACTGTATTACTTATAGCGCCAAAATAATTATCATATGCGTTAACAGGAATTCCAGCATGACATAAGATTGGAGTGACATAGGTATATCCTTCATCACTCTCATTTTCAAAATGATTTAAGTCATACTTATCAAGCACCTCTGAAAAAATAGAATACAATTCCATTTTTCGGTTATAAGATAATTCCCCAAGATAACTTTCTATCGGTCTCCAAAAAACTCTTCCCTCATATTCAAAAACCGCAGAAAACACTAAAAAAATTGCAAGGCTTTCTTTAAACAAATATTTGCTTCCCTGAAACCCTTCCCTACCAAAAACTAACTCAATCCTTGAGGCCAACAGACGAAAATCCTTCTCAGATAGTGGCAAATCCCCTAATACACTATAAATAGGTATCATAGCTGCCACCTGATTATTCATAGTTTGTAAAGAACTGTCCTCTGAAAAAATTCTCATTTAATCTCCCTCCCAACATTAAAGAATTTTAATAGTTTTATATTATTTCAAAAAATGAACTCACTTATAATATTCGCTAAAATATGGAATTTTCCTTTATAGGGGAAGACAAGTATAGGAGAAAAGTAACAATCATATAATAAAACGGCCGAAATTTTTTTATCTTTATGGTTACCTACCATTCTTTAGTCCGGCTTGCAAACCATTCATATCAAATAAATTCTCCCAAGTATCATCATAAGGCACGTTTAAAAAAGGACGCGGGGACAGGAACCGTGTCCCACCATATTCCCTGCCGCTATCCCAAATATTTTTTTGTTAGAGCCAACGGACAAAAATCCAAGACCATTGATCATACTGGTTTCATAGATACTTATGGAAATCAAGAATCCGTAGCTTACAACTCCCATTACGGAACGATTGGCTACCATCCATTAGTTGCTTTTGATGGTGTAACAGGAGACTTTCTAAAAGCAAATTTACGTCCAGGAAACGTGTATACTTCAAAAGGTGTCGTGGAATTTATTCAACCATTGATTGAACATTCTAACGAGAAATTTCCAGAGACTTCGTTATTTGTACGAGGAGACAGTGGCTTTGCCGTACCTGCTTTGTACGATTTGTGCGAAAAGGAATCCGTTTATTACGTGATTCGTCTTAAATCAAACGCTACCTTACAACCTGCATTCCCGTAATT
>NZ_JXIQ01000055.1 GCF_000934845.1 Mesobacillus subterraneus | reverse complement strand
TCTCCCACCTACTCATTGGGCTTTAGCCCTTCCCATTCCTTGAGGATGGGAGACTTCTTTCGGAAATCCGTTAAAATACGAGTCGGTAAAAATAAAAAAAGTCATAAACCCGACTGGATTTATGACTGAAATGGTATTTATGTAGTGAGATGGTGGAGCCTAGCGGGATCGAACCGCTGACCTCCTGCGTGCAAAGCAGGCGCTCTCCCAGCTGAGCTAAGGCCCCAAATGAAGCGGAAGACGGGATTCGAACC
>NZ_JXIQ01000054.1 GCF_000934845.1 Mesobacillus subterraneus | reverse complement strand
TGTTTCCATTTTTTATCTCAATACATCTTTGACTTCATTTGGCAGGATCGAAGCGTCTCGAGGGGCAAGGCGCTGGAGCCGAAGCTTGACAATTTTCAAAGAAATCTTTCTTATTCTTTTAAAAAAAACCGAGCAATAACCTCCCGATCCTTTTTTGGTTTTGGGTAGTAATCGATTTCCACTCCAGACACTCGCTTTCCGCGGGGCGTCAGGTGAGCCTCCTCCTCGCTTCGCTCAAATCTTTTCGATAGCAACCGATTTTCCCCC
>NZ_JXIQ01000053.1 GCF_000934845.1 Mesobacillus subterraneus | reverse complement strand
CCAATGAGCCGTATTGGCGCACTGAAAAACCAGAAAAAGGGAAAACAGGTCGCCAATGAGCCGTATTTGCGCACAAAAAACCAGAAAAAGGGAAAAGAAGTCACCAATGAGCCGTATTGGCGCACTCAAAAACCAGAATAAGGGAAAAGAGGTCACCAATTGAGCTGTATTGGTGCTAAAAATACCTCTGAACTGGCATACACCAATGAGCGCTATAAAAAATGCCTTTTCACATAAATACACCTAGCATACGATCTCCGTTCTGATTAAGTTCCGTCTCAAGCAGGAGAAGGAAACGGCGAGTAGAAAGGTGGTTACCACTAGGAAGTTGCTACAATCATAAAGGGCTTGCGCTTTTCTTGTAGAACCAAAGAGTAGGATCATTATTTTTCCTTTAAATTATACTTTTTTAGTTTTCTATATAAAGTAGATCTTGCCATATTCAATGCTTTTGAAACGGCGGAAATATTCCAATCGGTTTGCGTTAACAGTTTTCTTAATTGTTCCTTTTCTGCTATTTCCATGGCAGAAAAACCAGACTGCTCTGGCTCAACAAGGGCATGTTGCTGTTGTAAATCTGCTAGATAATCCGGAAGATGATCTCTTTCAATTTCAGTTGAGTTGCTGAAGATTACAGCATGTTCCAAAGTATTTCTTAATTCCCTTATATTTCCAGGCCACGTATAGGTAAAAAAGAAATCTTTTGTTCCTTCTGATAGGGAAATGCGGAAAGGTTTATTGTATTTTTTTGCAAATAGATTTAAATAGTAATCACTTATGGGAAGGATATCTTCTTTCCTGTCCCGTAAGGAAGGAACAGTTAAGGAAATAACGTTAAGTCTGAAAAACAAGTCTTTTCTAAATTGCCCTTCCTCAATTAAGGTCTCCAGATTTTTGTTGGTTGCCGCAATTACTTTTACATCAATCTTAGTGATTTTGGAAGAACCTAATCTGGTAACCTCTTTTTCTTGAAGAACCCTTAGTAAGTGTACCTGCAAGTCTATGGGCATTTCTCCAATTTCATCTAAAAAAATCGTACCACCATTTGCTTCCTCAAATTTCCCTCTTTTTCCTTCTTTTTTTCCTCCAGTAAAGGTACCGCTTTCATAACCGAACAGCTCACTGCCGATGAGTTCCTTTTGGATTGCACCGCAATTAATGGCAATAAAGGGTTTATCCCTTCTAGTACTCTCTTCGTGAATGTATTTAGCGATAAGTTCTTTCCCCGTACCTGTTTCACCAGTTACTAATACAGGTGTGTCCACATTTGCAATCCGCTGGCATTTGGTCAAAATCGTTTTCATTTCCACGGACTGACCAATTAACTGTGGATTTTTTTTATTTGGAGTTCGCACGCTTGCCGACGCACCCGTTTTGTTTTTAAAAATAGCAATATACCCAATCTGTTTTTTATTGATGAGGATAGGGTTCACTTCTTTAAAGGAGTACCCTTCCACTATATTCATGCTTTTTGGGGATTGGAGAAGCTTCTTAATTTTCAGATGGTTATCAAATGTCATTTCCTTGTTCAAGTTCAAGGCAGTAAGTAACGCTTGTTCCCCATTAACAAGAACATATTCGTCACTTATGACGAAAATAGAATGATCCTTCCATTTTAAAGTATATTCACCATAGTATTCTTCCAGTTGATTGTATTTCTTTCGTAACATCAGCAAAAACTGTTGTTCAATCATCTGTGCAAGGGAGACAGCTAAGCCTAATGTGTGGGGTTGTGTGCTTGGCCAAAATCCAGTAAAGTCAATTGCGCCAATGACATTTTTGGAATAAGGATGAATAATCGGTGAGGATGAACACGTCATAGGATGGAAGCCTTCACAGAAGTGCTCGGCTGAAAAAACTTGAATCGGCTTTCTGGATACAATGCTTGTACCGATTGCATTGGTTCCTGCCGCACTCTCACTCCAATCCATTCCAGGCGAAAAATTCATTTTTTCTGTTTTCCTAATAATATGTGGTTCGCCTTTTAAATAAATGATTTTCCCATTTTCGTCATTCAAGGTAAGTACGTAACCGGTACCTATTAATTTATCATAAATATGATCGATAACCGGTTTGGCAGCACGATAGAGATCGGACTCTGAAAGGATATTTGCAAGTTCAACTGAGGTAAATGCAGTTTTGGCTTGTTTTTGTTCTGGATTAAGACCAACAGATTGACAGCGATTCCATGAATCTAGTATGTCACTCCGAACCAAAGTTAGCAGATTTTCACTTTTTGAAGAATAGGACATAAAGTTTTCCCATTTATGTTTTATGGATTTTGCTTTACTGTATAAATCCTGTGTAGAAGTAATCGAAAGAAAAGGATTTTTCAACTTTTTTAGCCTCCTCCATATGTATTCGGAACACTTTTTCCAAGACTCAGATCACTAAGAGGTTGGGATGCAGGATTTTGAGCAGCAAAACAATTTTGAAAATATTCCATCTATTCAAAATACTATCCTAATCTTTCCAAGATATCAATAGTTTGAACATTGTTTTAGAAAAAACATATGTAGCGCTACAACTGTTGCGAATCGCTACAATATCTCGTCAAGTAAATAGATTGGCACAAGGATCTACTAGTTTCATTTAAAGAAATTGTATGACAAGAAAAAAAGCCCGGAAATGAGGAGAAGACTGGTTCTCGCAAATGATATTTTGAGAAAAAAATATATATTTAGAATTTTGGCACGATAGTTGCAATATAAAGAATAACAGCAATAAAGGCGAATCATTTGTCCAGAAGCTGTTGGTAATAAGAATTAATTCAGTTGAAGGGAGAGAGTGTATTTGGCCAAATCTCAAATTCTTGCCATTGATGCTGGCGGAACAATGACAGACACGTTTATTATTGATGAAAATGGGGATTTTGTTGTAGGCAAGGCACAAACAACACCGCTAGATGAACATATTGGATTATTAAACTCTGCTAGAGATGCTTTGAGCCAATGGGATACGAAGATTGAAGAGGAATTTCCAAAGCTTTTAGCAGGTGTTTATTCAGGAACTGCAATGCTTAACCGACTCGTTTCACGGGTAGGGCGTCGTGTTGGATTAGTAGTAAATAAAGGAATGGAGGATAATCATCGAATGGGCCGCGGGCTTCAATCCTTCCTTGGCTATTCTTATTCTGACCGGATTCATATTAATACCCATCACTTCGATTCACCGCTTGTTCCAAGAAAATGGACAGTGGGCATAACAGAAAGAGTGGACCTTTTTGGAAGCGTTGTCATTCCTCTCTATGATCATGAAATTGAACCAGCCATTCAAAAATTGATTGATGAGGACGTAGAAGCGATTGTTATTAGCTTTCTTCACTCCTATAAGTATCCGGCGCATGAAAGAAAAGTTCGCGATATCGCCGAACAGATCATAAAAAAAGCGAATAAGGACATTAAAGTGTTTGCAACAGTAGATTATTATCCAGTCAGAAAAGAATCGCACCGTACAAATACGACAATTGTTGAGGCATATGCTGCGGAACCTTCACGCCAAACATTAGCAAATATTGATTCAGCCTTAAGAGAGGCAGGAACTGAATTTGACTTGCGGATAATGGCCAGTCATGGCGGAACAATTAGCATAAAAGCAAATGAATTGGCAAGAACCTGTGTTTCTGGGCCAATTGGCGGAATGGTTGGGGCCAAATATTTAGCGGAAAAACTCGGATTGAAAAATGTTGCTTGTTCCGACATAGGAGGAACTAGTTTTGATATCGGGTTGATAACTCAGGGAGAATTGGCGATTAACACTAGCCCAGATATGGCTCGCCTTGTGCTGTCATTGCCGCTTGTCTCTATGGATACTACAGGTGCAGGCACAGGCAGCTTCGTCCGGATTGATCCAAACTATGGAAATATTTCATTGGGACCTGACAGTGCAGGTTCGCGAGTGGGTGTTTGTTACCCAGGTGGGGGCCTTGATACTGTAACCGTTTCGGACTGTCATGTTGTGCTTGGTTTGATTAATCCGAATAATTTTATTGGCGGGATCATTAAACTTTCAAAAGAAAAAGCGTATGAAGCGGTTAAGAAGCAAGTAGCCGAACCGCTTGGCTTAAGCGTAGAGGATGCCGCGTTTGGAGTAATCCAACTATTAGAATCACAGCTTCGCAATTATCTGGAATCCATGATTCTAGGAAAAGGATATTCTCCTTCCCAATATGTCTGCTTCTCTTACGGCGGTGGAGGTCCGTTGCACACAGCAGGCTATACAAAGGGTCTTGGCTTTGAAGATGTACTTATTCCTGCATGGGCTGCCGGGTTCTCTGCATTTGGCTGTGGTGCTGCAGATTTCGA
Source organism: Mesobacillus subterraneus (assembly GCF_000934845.1). Classification (GTDB taxonomy): domain Bacteria; phylum Bacillota; class Bacilli; order Bacillales; family Cytobacillaceae; genus Mesobacillus; species Mesobacillus stamsii. The sequence continues at coordinate 14,260 of NZ_JXIQ01000053.1, read as the reverse complement.
ATATCGTTATGATAAAACATTAGACATTAATGTCGCTGAAAAAGCAGAATATTCAGATATTTTGATGGCAGGAAGGGAACTACAGACAGCATGGGATGAATTGAAGAAAAAGGTGGCAGAGGAATTTAAGAAAAATGATTATTCACCAGAAGATGTGGATTTCCGGCTGCTTTACCGCATGCAATATCAAGGTCAATTAAATGATTTGGAAATTGAGGCACCGATTTCGGCATTTCATTCCGTTGATGAGTGGGAAAGCCTTATTAAAACATTTGAAGAGAGCTATGCAAGGGTTTATGCAAAAGCTGCTCTATCACCGGAGCTTGGCTACTCGATTACAGGTGCGATTGTACGCGGAGTGGTTGATGTAGCGAAACCACAAATTCCGCAGGAGCCTTTATATGGGGAAGTACCACCTGCAGATGCTTTCCTAGGTGAACGAGAGATTTATTGGAATGGTGAGTTTCTTCAAGCGAATATTTATGAAATGGAAAAATTATTACCTGGAAATCGTATTCAGGCATTTTCCATTCTTGAATCAACAGCCACCACCTTGGTCGTTCCGCTTGGGTTTGAAGCTTATCTAGATGAAAATCGTATCTTCCATTTAAAGGAATTGTAGTAATATGTTTATTTTTAAAAAAATCTTAAGGGGGTACCAAATTTGACGAAATTAGTGACTGACGTTCAACAAAAGAAAAAGCCAATTGGCTGGGATGGAAAATCGCTAAAACAAATGCGAAAGGAAATGGATGAAATTAGTAAAGAAACTGGCTATTATGCCGGTTTAAGGTCGCTTCCCTTTAAGGAAACCGATCCCATTCGCTTCGAAAAAATCTATTCCAAACTTCGCGGTGGGGTTGTGCATGCAAGGGAGACGGCCAAAAAAGTAGCCGCTTCACCAATCGTTGAGCAGGAAGGGGAACTTTGCTTTAGTTTGTACTCTCCAGAGGCAGATTCCATTGTTACATCTACTGGGATTATCATCCATGTTGGAACGATGGGAGCTGCGATTAAATTTATGATCGAAAACGAATATGAGGATAACCCAGGAATAAATGACAGGGATATCTTCTGTAATAACGATAACCATGTAGGAAATGTCCATACATGTGATGTTCATACGCTTATTCCAATTTTTTGGGAAGGAGAAGTCATTGGCTGGGCTGGAGGTGTTACTCACGTAATTGACACAGGTGCATCTGCGCCAGGAAGTATGCCAATGGGTCCAGTTCAAAGATATGATGATGGATACCAAGTAACCTGTCGAAAAATCGGTCAAAACGATATCCTTTCCAAAGACTGGCTGCTTGAAAGTACGAGATCGGTACGTGCGGTCAAGTATTGGACACTCGATGAAAAAACTCGTATTGCGGGCTGCCACATGATCCGTGATCTTGTATTAGATGTCATCAAGGAAGAGGGTGTCGACGCTTATAAACAATTTATGCGTGAAATTATTGAGGATGGACGTCGAGGATTTGTGAATCAGGTAAAAACTATGTTGATTCCAGGAAAATATCGGCAAGCATCGTTTGTGGATGTGCCATTCAAAGATTTGGATCTTCCTTCCTTTGCTAAGCTTAACACGATCATTCATACTCCTTCAGAAATTACTGTTCATAAAGATGCAATGCTAGAAATTGATTTCGAAGGAGCAAACCGCTGGGGATGGCATCCATTTAATGCCACACCAGTATCGATTACAAGTGGGATCTGGGTCATGCTTTCACAAACGCTTGTCCCAAATGATCGTATCAATGACGGTGCTTATTATGCTAGTAAATTTGGCATTCCCTATGGATCGTGGTTTAACCCTGACGATATTCGTTCTGCCCATTCGAACACATGGCATGCGCTTGTGGCGGCATGGTCTCCACTTTGGCGCGGCTTAAGTCGTTCCTATTTTGGACGCGGTTATTTAGAAGAAGTAAATGCTGGAAATGCACATACTTCCAACTGGCTAATGGGCGGTGGATATGACCAATATGGACAATTATCTGCGATGAATAGTTTTGAAACTTCCGCTTGCGGTGTTGGTGCTAGTGCTGTTCAGGATGGAATCAACCATTCTGCCGCGCTATGGAATCCAGAGGGTGATATGGGAGACATGGAAATTTGGGAACTGCTTGAACCGCTTATCTTCTTAGGAAGACAAGTTTTACCAGGATCGGGTGGTGCCGGAAAATATCGCGGAGGAAATGGTTGGCAGTCACTCCGTTTAGGATGGGGGGCACAAGAATGGACAATGTTCCTCGCTGGTGCTGGGGTTATAGCAACAGACTGCGGTTTAATGGGCGGTTATCCGGCAGCTGCAGGTTATCGATTCCAGGCAAACAAGACAAACATCAAAGAACGGATTGCAAAAAGGCTGCCAATTCCATTAGGAGGAGATGTCGATCCAGATTACCCAACCTTTGAGGGAAATATGGAAGCTGAAGTGATCCATCGGGACAGACAGGCGGTGTCTACACAAGAAGAGTTTGTTGACTACGATGTGATTATGAACTATCTTCGCGGGGGCCCAGGATTTGGAGATCCGTTAGAAAGAAATCCAAAACTAGTTGAAAGCGATTTAAATGAAAAATATATCCTTCTTCGCTATGCAGAACAAGTTTATGGCTGTGTTTTTACCGAAGAAAAAGGCATATATACTGTTGATTTAAAAGCAACAGAAGAAAAACGGAAAGAAATTGGCAAAAGACGGATAGACCGCAGTGTGCCAACGAAAGAATGGATGGAAGGCGAAAGAACAAAAATTTTGAATAAAGATGCTGCCATTCAAGTGAGACATATGTATGCCCAAAGCTTTGCCTTAAGCGAAAAATTCACGGATGAATTCAAAAGCTTCTGGAACATTCCGGAAGAATGGATGATTTATGAGGAAGAGTTAGGGGTGCCAACACTAGGAGCACATATTAACCGCTTCAAACAAAAGAAATAACCATTCAAACAAAGAGGTGATAAGCGTGGCAAAATACGATAAAAAACGAATGAATGAGTTAATTGATGGGACATTAGAGTTCTATCAACTGAAGGAAATGATGTCCAGCCATAAAGATCCAGAACGGTTTGAAATTTATCGGGAAGTTTTACAGGAGCGTGTGAGCTGGGATGATCCAATTCTGCTTCCATATGGATTGCATCTATATATTGTGCAAAAATCAGATGGAGATCGGATCGTAAAATGCGACTGTGGACATGAATTCTGTAATTATAAAGAAAATTGGAAGCTGCATGCTAGAATCTTTGTTCGGGACACAGAGGAGAAAATGAATGAAATTTATCCTAAATTAATGTCTCCGGATCCCGAGTGGCAGGTAATCCGTGAATATTATTGTCCCAATTGCGCCGTCCAGCTAGAAGTGGAAGCAGTGCCACCATGGTATCCAATTATCCTGGATTTTGAACCTGATATTGACACATTCTATAAGGAATGGATAAAGAGACCAATGCCAACAAAAGCATAAAATGATGATAAGCGGCGATCCTTTTGGGTCGTCGTTTTTTAGAAAAAATAATCCTTACATACAAAGCGATGTGAAATCACACTCTATCTATTAAGAAGGATGTGATCAGATGTTTTCTGCCATTTTTTATGCACAAAAAGGTCCATTTCATGCTTTGGTTCCTGTTTTAGGCTCGATCTCAGTCAAGGAAGTATTGGCAGCCGAAGCAAACTATCATAAGTTATTAAGAGCATATTGGTACGAGAATAATTTTTTGACATTCAACTGGTGGTTCCTAGTTGCCCTTTCCATTATCCCTGCGATTATTTGGTGGATCATGATAGAGAAAACGAAGCTGATTGAAAATACAGCATTTGGACTTTTTTATGGCGTTACAGCCATCCTCCTAGATTCAATCGGCAGTAATGCGATGGTATGGACATACCAAGTCAGACTTTCACCATATTTAAATCCTCAAATATACCCTTATGATGTGGGAGTTGTCATTATCCCTTTCATGCTTGTATATCAAAAATTCGGCTGCTCATTTAAGAAGTTTCTCATCGCATCAGGACTGTTATCTGTCTTCCTAGCATTTATCGCAGAGCCTTTTATGGTTTTTATTGGAATATATAAAGAATTTACATGGAAGCATATCTATTCCTTCCCGATTTACTGGTCATTAGGATTGATGTGCTGGGCAATCATCAAAAAATTCAAATCTTATGCCAAATAACCACGTCAGCTTCAGGTTATTTGGCATATTGTGAATGTTAGAAGACTAAACGCCAACTTATAGAGAATTTTCCCCTTATCTAAAAAAACTACTCCTTAACACATAAGCTACGCATAACAGATAGCTGAAGAGTTTTCCATGTTAAATAAAAGATTAACAGCACTAATCCAATTGTCTGTACGTTAAAAATCCATTTATAGTAAATATGTCCTGTTTCATTATACATAAGTATCGTAGCTATAGTCACAGCAGCTGTCGGAAATAAAAACGCCCACCAGGATAGAAAAAACGGTAATTTCAAAAATTGTTTAAATTGAAAAATCAATAGCAGTCCAATAAAAAAGGCGATACCGTATAGAATGTATGCAAATGCATCTACTTGCCCTCCTAGCTTTATATAAGACAATAAACCTATTGAAGGAGGCGCCAATAAAATAAAGAAAGTGGGTAATAATTTCGTTGATATGGACGGATGAAAGAAAACTCGATAAATAAAAATAGTGAAATAAATAATACTAAACAGTACACCGATACTATAATACATCCACAAAATATCAGAGCTTACATGATTAACCCCGATAATTGGAACAACCATATTCCCGACAATTGGGATAAACCAGGATGGATTAAAATGATCAAGTTGAAACGATGTTTGATTCATTAACTTTGTTAAAACAACTAAGGTATAACTAAGCTGCAGAACAGCCCCTATTCCCCAAAGAGCAAAAGATAGACTCTCACTAATATCGTAATAAGGGATCGCTAAAAGTAATAGACTAATCGTTATAGCAGCGAAAAAATTGATTTTAACAGGATGATTAAAATCATTATTTACTTCTTCAGGGTAGCGTGCTAAACGATAAAGTAAAATGCTAATATTCAACAAAAATAAAAAAGAAGCAATTACTAGAAAAATAAAAGATAGAGTATGGCTTCTTGCATATACCACTTCGATTTGTTTAATCACAATCGTAAAACCTGAAAAGCCCATTACACTAGCAAATAAGGATATCGGAAAATATTGAATCCCGCGTTCATGTTCCATTGTATTGTTCCCCCAAATACTGTAAGTCATAGGTCACCTTGTTATTAACCTTTATTATTGACATATGCTATTAACCATTATATTCTTTAAGTGACATATGTCAATAATAAATCCTTGTGATATTTTTTATCTGGCTAAAGAAAGAAAAGAATGAAAAAAGGTGAAGATAATGGAAGTGGAAGTGGAGAACAAGATCTTTAAAATCGAGGAATGGATTAAAGCAAGTGGTTACAAGTGCACAGCCCCAAGGGATACGCTTATTCGACTATTTGTAGAAACGAAAAGGCATCTCCGACCAGAAGAAATATATATGCTGACGAAAGCCCAAGGTGTTAGCCTTCCTACAGTATATAGAAATATTGATTTATTAAAGAGGATTGGTGTCATTAAAGAAATTGTTATACAAAAAGAACGGTATTATGAACTCAATATGTTTAGTCGTAAAAAGCTTCATATTCATTTTAGTTGTAATCAATGTGGGCAAATTAAAGAATATTTAGATAGTAAAATTTTCAGGGATATGATTGAACAGAGAGATTATATTGAAGAGGTCTTTCATGATGATATTGAAGACGTTACGATTGTGATGAACGGAATATGTGATTTATGTAAGGAGCGGAATCATAGCGATAATTAAATTCATTTATTGTCCCCCAGATTACTCTCAATGATAAGCTGGGGGACTTTTTATCCACAAGGATTTGAACAATATCAACGGCGCTTTTAAGTAATTATTGAACTTCTCCATTTTCCACTTTTGGAGTATCACTTTCACATCTTCGTCTCCGGCAGCATCCATCCTGAAGACAGGGCTTCTCAAAGCTATCACAAAGCTTGTAGTTCCCGCCCTCAATGTGAAGTGTTTTTCCATTGACTAATGATTCAGAGAGTTTTTTTCTTGCTGCATTGTAAATTCCTTGAACAGTAGTACGCGCAATACTCATTTGAGCAGCACATTCTTCCTGAGTAAATCCTTCTAAGTCAATGAGGCGTATCGTTTCGTATTCCTCAATTGTCATCGTTATTATACAATCTTGCTTTGATCGGGCATCCATCGGGCCAAATCTGTTACTTTTTGGCATGCGACAGACTCTCCTCCATTTTATCGGTCTTGGCATTGCTTTTATCCTCCAAGGCTTAAAATTATTTTTACGATTTAAAATCGGTTATTGTGCTACCTACTTATATTATCATAAATTGTTCTATGGAAATCGAATGATATATAGTCAGAAGTCCCACTTTATCCCTAATTTGAGGGAGAATGATTCTGTAAATATAGTTTTACATTAGATGTTGCCGGACCATCAGCACCAACGATCACTTTTATGCCTTTTTCATTAAAAATATTTATTGCACCTTCCCCGATACCTCCTGAAATAATGACATTTACCCCCAATTCATTCAAGAATTTTGGTAAAAATCCAGGTCGATGTCTAGGATTTGGGATGGAGTTACTGGTAATAATTTGATTATTCTCTGTTTCATAAATGATAAAGCTCTCACAATGACCTAAATGCTTTGTAACCATCTCTCGTTCACTTGCTACTGCAATTTTCATGTTCATTCCTCCAATTGGTATGTGGAAATTTTTGTTTTATTACGGACTTCTTTTCTTATTTATCGACCTATATCACTTACTTCTAATTATACATTATTTTAGACATATGTCATTTATGAAAAAATCAACATATTTTTGATACATACATATAATCATGTTAATCCTTAAAAGAATAAGAAAGCTGCTCCATATGGAGCAGCTTTTTGTATTCTTCTCAAAAATTATGATCAGTAATGGAGAGGCATGGGACGTAAATATATATGAATCGAGCTAGGCATCAAACTGTCATTTTGGGCTTTTTTTAAACTATTGTACATTGCTTTTCCGCCGGTATAGTTAGCGGAATGAATGGTTATTCTGTTTGCGTATAGTTGGTTGCTAATCATTAAATTCACAAGCATTAAGCCGTTCCTAATGTGGCTGGTCAGGTCATGGTCCAAGGAAAGATGGTCAATATCGTAATTTTTAAGAAGATACAGACATTCATCAATTGTCTCAGCTAAAATATATCCTGCCGGCGGTTGGCGATAGTCATCCATAAATACACTTATTTTCTCCATTTCTAGCACTCCTTTCTGAAGTGGGGTAGCTAAGAAAAACGGAAAGCATAAACGTTCTTTCTCTTTTAAGCCTAACACATCTCCAATCGTAAATGGTCTTTTTTTACTTGGGAATTTATGCTAATAACTTTAAAGTGGTTGAATTTTTTATTTTTTAAAGGAATTTCTCTTTCAAATAGAGAAAGTATAACTGACTAAAGTGTATGAAGGAGGAGCCGAATTGGAAGAGAAGGTATTCAAAGCAATCCAGGATGACTATCCTGATGATTTTGCTTGGTGTTATGGCTGCGGAAGAAAGAATGAACATGGTTATCATTTCCGAACAGGTTGGCAAGGCGAAAAAACAATCACCCTTTTTAAACCTAAAAAAGAATATACGGCATTACCAGGTTTCGTTTATGGTGGAGTAATCGGTTCGTTTGTGGATTGCCATGGTACCGGTTCGGCCGCCCTCTACCTGCATCGCAAAAACGGGAACGAACCAGGGGATGGGGTAGAAGCACCTAGATTTGTAACTGCCTCGCTTCATGTTGATTTTCTGAAGCCAACACCTAATGGGATCGAATTGAAGGCAATTGGAACCGTGTACGAAATCCATCCTAAAAAATATCGTGTGGAAACAGAAGTATATGCTGGAGAAACATTATGTGCTAAAGGGGAAGTTGTGGCAGTTGTCATGCCAGCTACCTTTTTAGAAAAATAACGCGTGGAAATAGACCCTGATGTCTCACAGGGTCTTAATATTTGTTTATTTTATGGGTTCAAGCATATTCGTCGGCAGATAACCCTCTAAGCCTGAATTCACCATTTTCACCTTTGTTCTTCTGAGATCTCTTTCGATGATTTTCGCTTCACTACCTTGCTTGATTTCTTTGACATCTTGATCTTTCATGATATTGTCCACTCCATCAGCATCATTCAATTCAATCAATTCATAAAGCTCGTCATACGAATCTTGAGAAAGTGCCAGCAAGGAATCCTTTTGGACCGTAGCCGTATCTCCAGCTTGAAGAGTGTTATCCTTCACTGCTTGTTCGCTTTCGTTGTACGTATCCTTCATGTTTTGAATGATCTCTGGAGACTTTTGCTTTACTTGATCAACGACATCCTTCGTTTTTGTCTCCGTTGTGTTCGCAGCATTTTCGGTTTCCTCTTCCATTTGATTTGCACCTTGTTTTGCCTCTTCGTTGCTACATCCAGCGACAAGCATTATTGCCAATCCAACTGGCAGCAGCCACTTATTAATTGACACGGCCATAAGCTCCATCCTCCTAATTCCACTTCTACCATTATTGAATACCACTTAGTGAATAAGTTAAAACAAATAATGGACTTAAAAGATCTACAACAACTTTGACCCTTTATCACGAAAACGGAAGAATTAGTATGCATGATTTACGGTCAGCATGGAAAAAATGGTATTTGGGAATTAGAGGATTTGAAAAGGCAAAATAAGTAGGACTATTTATTTTTTAGAAAAAGTAAGTTTCACATTTGTTCATTTGGTTAAAAATATAAGGGGAAAATTTATTTCATAAAAAATTATCAGTAAATCCTATAACCTGGTAATGATCGATAATCCTTGAGGTAGCAGCCTTTTTTTACAAAAAAAGATTGGAAACATGACATTTGTCATGTGTGATATATGACACCTGCTACTGCACAAAACCATTTCCCTTATATATACTTAGAGAAATTAAGAAAAACGGAAAGGGGAATTATTGAACACTATGACAACTCACAACGCAAAAGAACTTAGAAAACAGGTTGCCCCTTATGAAAATTCGAACACAAAAACGAGCATCCTCCAAATCGTCAACACAGTTATTCCATTTTTGGCGTTATGGTATTTCGCCTATCAAAGTCTAACAATTTCTTATGGATTGACTCTCTTGCTTGCTGCAGCTGCAGCTGGTTTCATGGTTAGAATTTTCATCATCTTCCATGATTGCACGCACCATTCTTTTTTCAAGAATCGTACCGCAAACAAAGTGGTAGGTACCATCGCCGGAGTCGTAACCTTGTTCCCTTATAGCCAGTGGGGTCACGAGCATGCTGTCCACCATGCAACGAGCAGCAATCTAGACAAACGTGGAACAGGCGACATTTGGGTTTTAACAGTTGATGAATATTTGGCTGCACCAGCCTGGCAGAAGCTTGCCTACAGACTGTACCGGAATCCATTCGTGATGTTTGTATTGGGTCCAATTTACGTTGTTTTGCTTAAAAACCGTTTTAACCGCAAAGGTGCCAGAAAGAAGGAGCGCCTTAACACTTATTTAACGAATATATTGATTTTTGGAATCTCAGGGCTCCTAATTTGGACCATCGGCTGGAAAGCATTTTTAATGGTGGAAGGACCAGTTTTCTTTATTGCGGGAATGCTTGGCATCTGGCTATTCTATGTCCAACATACTTTTGAAGATGCTTATTTTGAAGGCGATAAAGACTGGGAGTATGTAAAAGCTGCGGTAGAAGGCAGCTCTTATTACAAGCTTCCGAAACTACTGCAGTGGATTACTGGGAATATCGGATACCACCACGTTCATCACTTAAGCCCGAGAGTTCCAAACTATAAGCTGGAAGAGGCTCATAATAATACAAAGCCTTTGCAAAATGTACCGACCATCACTCTTTCAACTAGCCTAACTTCCTTGCGCTTCCGTCTTTGGGATGAAAAACAGAAGCAATTCATAAGCTTCAGTGAAATGAAAGCATTCCATCAGAACAAGAAGCTGAAGGCTATGACAAAACCGGAGCTTTAATAGTTGCTCCCCTTATTCTGGATGGATGATCACATCTGGAATCAGGGGAGTAATTTTTTGTATTGATCCCGATTTCCATTATAATAGAATAGAATCAGCAATTATAAAGCAGAGGTTTTTTATATGTTAACTAGGTTTATTCATTCTCTTAAAAGTACAGGGATTTCCCCATATATCTGGACGATTCTCGGTATTTTGCCTTTTTACTTTATTTGGCAGATGCCAACGATGGCGGGGAAAGTGGCAGGGGTCATTCTGACACTGCTATTTTTCCTCGTGTACTGGTTCGCTTTTGTCTCAAAAGGATGGTCAGTCTACCTATGGACTTGTATTCTGATCGCAATCTCTATTGCTTCTACCAGTCTTTTCAGCTATGTTTACTTTGCTTTTTTTATTGTCTATTTTATTGGCAATATAAAAGACCGTATTCCTTTTTTAGTTTTATACTTTATTCACCTAGTAGGGACTTCGATTATCATCAATTTTGAAATCGTTCTCCAGGAAGAATTTTTCATAAAACAGCTTCCCATCATCGTGATTGTGTGGATCAGTGTCATATTGCTTCCATTTAGCATTCATAACAAAAATGAACGTGGGGAGCTCGAAGAAAAGCTGGAGGACGCCAATAAGCGAATTTCGGAACTGGTAAAGCTGGAAGAACGACAAAGAATCGCCAGGGATTTGCATGATACGCTTGGCCAAAAATTATCACTGATCGGATTGAAAAGTGACTTGGCTCGCAAGTTGATCAATAAAGATGCCGAGTTGGCAAAAGAAGAATTAAAGGATGTTCAGCAAACAGCAAGGACAGCTTTAAATGAAGTGAGGAAAATGGTGGCGGAAATGAGAGGTATCCGTGTCCGTGACGAGCTGACTCATATCAAACAGATCTTAAAAGCCGCTGAGATCACGTTTATCGGAAAGGAAGAAGATTTTCAAATCAACAACGTGTCTTTGCTTTCAGAAAATATCCTCAGCATGTGCCTTAAAGAAGCCGTAACAAATGTGGTTAAACATAGTTCAGCAACAGAATGCAGTGTTTCCATCCAGCAAACAGAAAATGAGCTTTCAGCTGAAGTATGCGATAATGGGGAAGGAAAGATTACCGAAGATGATATTTACAAAGGAAGCGGACTTCAAGGCATGAGGGAACGGCTTGAATTCGTGAATGGTACATTGGATATCGATTCAAATAACGGAACTATTCTTAAAATCAGTATACCAAAAATAGTAAAACAAACCAATACGGAGGACCAGCCATGATACGTATTGTCATTGCCGAGGACCAGCGTATGCTTTTAGGGGCATTAGGGTCGCTGTTGAGCCTAGAGGATGATATGGAGGTTGTCGGAAAAGCGAGCAACGGAAAAGAAGCAGTCCTACTTGCAAAAGAGATAAAGCCAGATGTTTGTGTGATGGACATTGAAATGCCGGGAAAAACAGGCCTGGAAGCGGCAGAAGAATTGAAAGGCCAAGGCTGCAAGATCATTATTTTAACCACATTTGCACGTTCCGGGTATTTTCAGCGAGCGTTGAAAGCTGGTGTAAGCGGGTATTTATTGAAGGATAGCCCATCAGAGGAACTGGCGAGCACCATCCGAAGTGTGATGGAAGGAAGGCGTGTGTTTGCCCCCGAACTTATGGACGATGTTTACAGCGAGGAGAACCCGTTGACAGAACGTGAGATGGAGGTTCTTGAGCTTGTTGCTGATGGGAAAAATACGAAGGAAATTGCCGGTCAGCTCAGCATCACTACAGGTACAGTCAGAAATTACATTTCAACGATCCTTGACAAGCTCCAGGTAACAAACAGAATCGAAGCGATTACTCAGTCAAAGGAAAAGGGCTGGTTTAAGTAATAAGAAGAGCTTGCATGCAGCTCTTCTTATTTATAAAAGACTTTATCAATATTATACTTGGCTTTCAACACGTTGATAGCATAGGTTTCATAGATTTCTCTGTCAACCGGATCTACCACAGAAATCACCGCAATTTTGTTCACTTCATGACGATGGTTTTTAATGGGAGAAACATTGTCCTCGAAGTGCTTTTTAACGCGAGGTCTCAACTTACGAGCTTTTCCGACGAACATCAATTCATCGTCAGCGTCGAAAAACATGATGATGCCGCCTTTATCCCTTGGAATTCGGTGGTAGTCAGTAAAACCATATTCACTGCTGATCGCAGCTTCGACTTTTTCTCCTACCTGATTGCTTCTTGTGATGACCACGTCTGGTGTTGGCAGTTCAATTTTAATCACTTATAATCACTTCCTATTCTTCAATTAGTAAATCGTACCACAGGCATTATCTAAAATCCAGATATTATTATTTTACCCAATAGACAGCTAGACCACATTAGCTCAGTAAAAAAAATTAAGTAGAACATCTTCTTGATATTTTCAACCATAATCAGCAATAATGAGAAGGATCGCTGGAAAAAATCCAGCCGAGTAAAGAAAGCAGGGATCGGGATTGAATCATTTTAAATCATTAGGTATTTCAGACTATATTGCAGAAACGTTAAACCGGAATGGAATAACGGAGCCAACGTCTATTCAGGAAAAAGCAATCCCATTATTGCTTGATGGCAAGGACGTGATTGCCCAATCTCAGACAGGTACCGGTAAAACTTTCGCTTTTGTGCTGCCAATTATAGAAAAAATCGATAGGTATAATCCAAATATACAGGCATTGATTGTTACACCTACAAGAGAACTTGCTTTACAGATTACCAATGAAATCAAGAAGCTTACGGAAGGATTGGAGGGAATCAATGTTCTTGCTGTATATGGCGGACAGGATGTCGAGTCTCAACTGAAAAAACTCAAGAAAAACATCCATATTGTCATTGGTACGCCAGGTAGATTGCTTGACCACATCCGCAGGGAGACGATTGATTTTTCCAAAGCAGCGTTTCTTGTATTAGATGAAGCGGATCAAATGCTTCATATTGGTTTCTTGGATGAGGTGGAAACAATCATTCAGCAAACACCAAAAACAAGACAAACCTTGCTATTTTCAGCGACAATGCCAGATGAGATTAAAAAACTGGCTAAACAGCATATGTTCAAACCTGAATACATTCAGGTAGAGAAAACGCAGGCTCCGCTAGCAAACATTAAACAAATGGCTATTCGTTCAACCGATCGGTCCAAACAAGGTGATTTGATGGAAGCTCTCGGATCGTATCAGCCATTTTTGGCAGTGATTTTTTGCCGGACAAAAAGAAGGGTAAGCAAGCTGAACGACGCATTAAAAGCAAATCATTTCAATTGTGATGAGCTGCACGGAGACATGTCACAAGCGAAAAGGGAGCAGGTCATGAAGAAGTTCCGTGAAGCAAAAATTCAGTATCTTGTTGCTACGGATGTTGCTGCGAGGGGACTCGATGTGGAAGGAGTCACCCATGTTTTTAATTATGACATTCCGCTTGATACAGAAAGCTATATTCACCGGATTGGCCGGACAGGAAGAGCCGGCAATGACGGACTTGCGTTAACCTTTTATACAGCCAAGGATCAATCATTGCTTGAACAGATTGAATCGGAACTCAACGTAAAGATCGAAAAGAAAAATAGTGAAAATGGTGGCAAGAGAGATCTATTAGAAGGAAATAAAGCTCCGAAACCTCCTAAAGCTGGCAACTTTAGCAGGAAGAATTCCAGCTTCAGCCGTGGGAATGACCAAAAACTGGAAAGGCCCCATCGTGGTGACAAAATGGTTGAAAAAAAATTCGCCGGCAGTTCCAGAAACCGCCGAAATAGATAAAAGGGAAAATAGACCGCCTTTACGCGGTCTATTTTCCTTTTAGCTTAATGTTGTTTATTAGGAAGTTTATTACTTGGATTTTCTTTTCCTTGGCTCTTTCTATTTTGTTCATCTTTCCGCTGCTTATCATGCAGTTTTTCAACAAATTCATGCGTGTTCTCCATTTCTGTACCTCCTTCTGCAACAGACTAGTCGTTACTTTTTCCATTACGGAGCGGGTTCATTCATTTGCTTGTTCATCTTTTTCATAAAAAGTCGGGGCTGACCAAGGCGCTTGCGCTTTTCTTTCAAAGATAAGAAAGTATAAAATTTCCCTGAGAATTGTCTAGCTCCAGCGCCTAGCCCCTCGAGTCGCTTCGGTCCGCCCAATGAAGTCA
>NZ_JXIQ01000052.1 GCF_000934845.1 Mesobacillus subterraneus | reverse complement strand
CTAATGCTCATTGGGGCAATTGTCGTGATCGGTTTCTTGTTCAGTTTGTTATAAGGTAAGTTAAAAGAGCTGTCAAGGGAATAAATAGTACCTAGGCTAGCCTCTTTTTTCGTTTAGAATAATGGGTTAGCTTCTTCTAAAGCTAAGAATGGTTTGTGTTGCGGCTTCACAAAAATATAAATTCTGATACTATAAGAAAAACCGGACAAACTTCGCCCGGTCCTTTTTCGTTTGGTGGATAATCGGGGCTGTTGATTGGAACGTTTGACACTCTCGCTTTCCGCGGGGCGTCAGGTGAGGGGCTAGGCACTGGAACTAGCGCGATTTTTTTAAACCAATTCTAGCTAACTGAACAAATTACTAGTTATTTTTTCTACCATTTGGTTCTGAACTCTATTTTTTCTGCATAAATATTGGATATAAGCAGATAGAGGAGGAAGTTCCTATGAAAAAATTGGCAGGGTTACTGGCTTTCCTAGTTTTGACGTATGCTGTTTACAATGATTTAAGCATAGGAACACTTCCCGCTTTGAGAACGGCAGAATCAGTTTTAGCAGAAGCGGAAGAATCAGGGAACCCCACCGAAAAGAAAATTCCTTATTTCGAACATGAAGTCAAGCCTGGCGACACAGTCCTTTCTGTACTCGACAGCAATTCAAACAAACCTCTCTCCGTCCCGGTTTCACAGTTGGTAGAAGACTTTAAACAGCTTAATGAGGGGATGGATCCGAAAAAGATTCAATTTGGCAATACCTATAAATTCCCGGATTATAGCCATAAAAATTAACAAAGACTAACAAAAAAAGTCTTTCCTTGTCAATTTGATGAAAAGCTTGATAAAATGGGGTTGTGAACTGTAAGGATAAATTCCATTTTTTAAAGGAGCGAACCACTGTTGAGTGATATAATACATCGTACCAAAACCCGTCCAATCAAGGTTGGCAATCTAACTATTGGTGGAAATAATGAAGTAATCATTCAAAGTATGACAACCACAAAAACTCATGACGTCGAAGCGACGGTTGCTGAAATTAAACGTCTTGAAGAAGCAGGATGTCAAATCGTTCGTGTTGCATGTCCGGATGAAAGAGCGGCAGATGCCATTTCTGAAATAAAGAAACGTATTAATATCCCTCTGGTTGTTGATATCCACTTTGATTACCGCCTGGCGCTTAAAGCAATCGAAGGCGGAGCAGATAAAATTAGGATCAATCCTGGAAACATTGGCAAGCGCGAAAAGGTAGAGGCGGTTGTTAAAGCGGCAAAGGAAAAAGGAATACCAATTCGGATTGGTGTTAATGCCGGATCACTAGAGAGACGAATTCTCGACAAATACGGCTATCCTACTGCAGATGGTATGGTAGAGAGTGCTTTGCACCATATTAAGATCCTTGAAGATCTTGATTTCCATAACATTATCGTTTCTATGAAGGCATCTGACGTGAGCCTTGCAATGGAAGCATACGAGAAAGCAGCGAAGGCGTTCGATTATCCGCTGCATCTTGGAATCACTGAATCCGGAACTTTATTTGCTGGAACGGTAAAAAGCGCCGCTGGTCTAGGTGCCATTCTCAGCAAAGGAATCGGAAATACGGTAAGGGTGTCACTGAGTGCAGACCCAGTTGAGGAAGTGAAGGTTGCTAGGGAAGTGTTGAAGGCTTTCGGCCTGATTGCGAATGCTGCAACATTGATTTCTTGCCCTACCTGCGGCCGAATCGAAATCGATTTAATCAGCATCGCCAATGAAGTCGAAGAATATATCTCTAAGATCAAGGCACCGATCAAAGTGGCCGTGCTCGGCTGTGCTGTGAACGGTCCTGGCGAAGCGCGGGAAGCCGACATCGGCATTGCCGGCGCCAGAGGGGAAGGCCTGCTTTTCCGCAAAGGAGAAATAGTCCGTAAAGTACCTGAAGCAACAATGGTAGAGGAATTAAAGAAGGAAATCGATATACTTGCAGCTGAAAAGCTTAAAGAAGCTGCCCTCCTGAAATAAGCTAAAAAATGCCCGGAGAATTCCGGGCATTTTTTGTTTGGCATTTTCCGTCAAAAGAACGGCAGAATCAAAATGCCTACCAGAATGGCGATTGTCCCTATGCCAATCGCCCAATTGCCGATTGCGGAACCGCGGCGACGGGCAATGAATCCAAGGACAATTCCAGCTGCCCCAAAGAGAACAGGTAAAATAAACAGCGACAAGATCGATAGGGCAAGAGCCGAGTATGCAAGGCCCCGTCCTTCAGTTGTACTTTCTTTTGCTGACCTTCTTCTAAACGCAGGGGTTACAGGAGCAGCAATTTCTGCCGCTGCCTCCTCGTGATAACTTTCCTCACGATCCGCTATCATTTCCTGAGAATGCTCCGCTACCGCAGTAGCAGCTTCCTCTTGGTAATGGTTGTCACATTCCTCTGTTAACGGAATGACGTCCTGCTTAGATTCAGTGCTATATCCGGTATCAATCTGTTGTCGTTCTTGGTCTGCCACTTTAATCCCTCGCTTTCTTAAGTGGAGCATTTAGTATTGTTTACGGCGGAGCGGTTTTTCATCATGGCAATGTTTAACTAATATCTAAAAGTAAAGGTTTTCTGGACAATTTATTTTTGCTAAAATGAAAAGAGATTATGGTTTAAGGAGCAGACGATGAAAAGACGTTTTGGCATAGATATTGATGGAACAGTCACTTCTCCCGCTACATTTGTACCCTATTTAAACGAAGCATTCGATTTACAGCTTAACTTAGATGATATCAAGCAGTATGATTTTCTGCCGCTTGTTTCCGTCAGTGAACAAGCGTTTGCTGCCTGGTTTAAAAAAATGGAACCAGTGATCTATTCTAAGTCTCCTTTAGCCCCCGGTGCAAAGGAAATCCTGAAAAGCTGGGAAAAGGAGCATGAATTGTATTTTATCAGCGCCCGGAGCACACATTTACTGGGACTAACGCAAGATTGGTTTTCTGCCAATGATCTTAGCTATCATCATATCCATTTAATAGGTTCGCATGATAAAATCCAGGCAGCACGAGATTATCGTGTTGAAATCTTTTTCGAGGACAAGCATGATAATGCAGTCAATCTGCATGAAGAACTAAATATTCCTGTCATCCTCTTTGACACCCCGTATAACCAGGAGCCAATTCCCGATGGCGTCATTCGAGTAAACAATTGGCAGGAAGCAAATAATTGGGTACGAAATTGGCTAAAAAATAGCTAAACGGCCATCATTTATTGATGGCCGTTTTATAAATTTTTTAAAAAAGGAAATGCCCTAGAGTTGACAATCTGGGCATCTTCCATATATTTCAAATTTATGGCCAGAAATATCATAACCTTTAAAATTTGATTCGATATTCCGCATTGGACAGGTGTCAATTTCCTTTGTTTTTCCGCAGTTCAGGCAAATAAAGTGGTGATGATGCTCCGTCTGGGAACAGGTAAACCGGAAATGTTTTTCTCCAGACAGTTCTGTCATCTCCAAAATTCCCAGCTCGACAAACACACTTAAATTACGATAGATCGTATCAAACGACAATCCAGGATGATTTTTTTTCATTTGTTCAAGTACATCACGTGCCGTCAAATATTTGTCATGGTCAGAAAACAGCTGGAGCATATCCTCACGTTTATCGGTATGTTTATACCCCTGTTCCTTCAGCAAGTTCATTGCCTCATTCACATTCATGATATCACCTCTTTAAAATAGCTCTTTTTGCACTGCGTTTTTTTAGCCAGATCACCAGCACAAGGATGAATATAGCAATCATGACAATCGTCCCGCCAGGAGCGAGGTTCAAGTAATAGGACAGGAATAGTCCCCCTAGCACGGATATTTCACCGAACAGGATGGAAAAGAAGATTGTCTGCTTGAATCCATTAGCGAATCGGATGCTAGCTGCCACTGGCAAAGTCATCAGTGAGGAAACAAGCAGAATCCCAACGATTCTCATAGACGCCGCGATGACCAGTGCCACCATGACGATAAAAATAAAGTGCAAAGACTTGGCTGCAATTCCAGTTGCCTTTGCATATTCTTCATCAAACGATAATAGAAACAGTTCTTTGTATAGGAAAGATACGATTGTGATCACAAAGATACTGATAATCAGAATGGTCCATAAATCCGCCCTGCTTACTGCACTGACGCTCCCAAATAAATAACTGAATAAATCCGTATTGAAACCATCTGCAAGTGAAATGAAAATAACGCCAAGCCCAACTCCACCCGAAAGGATAATTGGAATAGCCAGTTCCTGATAATGCTTATAAACCGTGCGAAGCTTTTCAATGAATAACGATCCACCAACGGAAAAGACCATTCCCATATAAAGTGGGTTAAGGCCGCTTAACACCAGAAACTTTTTCTCAAGCAAAAGGCTTAATGCGATCCCAGCCAAGGTAATATGACTCAAGGCATCAGCTATAAGGGACAGCCTTCTGACTACAATGAAAACACCGAGAAGGGGAGCGATCACACCGATAATCATGCCGGTCAAAAAAGCATTTTGTAAAAACTCATATTGCATCAGGCCACTAATCATGATGATGACCTCCCTCGTGATGATCATGAGTTAAAACTTGCACATCATGCCCATAAATTTCTGACACATCATTCAGTTGCAGTTGTTCAAATTCGTCTGCACTTCCATGGAAATACATATTTTTATTCAAACAAGCAACATTCGTGACTTTTTCGGAGATCGTACCAATATCATGCGTCACCATAAGCAACGTAATCCCCTGCTTCTTATTAAGTGTTTCGAGCATTTCATAAAAGGAGTTTACATTCTGGACATCGACCCCAACTGTCGGCTCATCAAGGATCAGCAATTCAGGTTCGCTGACCAGGGCTCTCGCGATGAACACTCTTTGCTGTTGGCCTCCAGAAAGCTCCCCGATATTTCTGTCGAGAAAATTCCCCATTCCGACAGATTCAATTGCCTGTTTAATCTTTACATGGTCCGTTTTCTTTAAAATATGAAACAGCCCAAGTTTTTTTGTCAGCCCGCTGGCGACCACCTCAAAAACAGTTGCCGGGAAGCCTGTGTTAAAGGAATTGGCCTTTTGCGACACAAATCCGATTTTATGCTGCTCCCTAAACTTATTAATATCCTGTCCAAACAGACGGATCGTCCCTGTTTGTGGCTTGATGAGACCAAGTATTAGCTTCAGCAGCGTTGATTTTCCAGATCCATTAGGACCAACGATGGCCAAGAAGCTCCCTCGGTGTATCGACAGATTTATATTTTCAAGTACATTCTCTTTATCGTATCGGTAATATACATCCTGTACCTGAACGATGTAATCATTTGTATTCACATTATCACCTACCAAAATAAGAATCATTCCGATTTACCTTATGAGTATAGCTCTTTTTTTCCGTAAAGTAAACAAAAGAACTTCCTTGCCAAGAAAATTGTCACAAAACGAGCACAAAGCACATACCTTACTATGAAGGAGTGATGATCTTTGGCTATCTTTGAAAATATTATTAACCATAAAATAGGCAGCATTACAACAGATGAGCTGCTTAAATACGCTTCTCAATTCCAAATATCAATAACAAAAGCGCAGGCAGAAAAAATCGCCGGTTACTTACGCGGAAAAAAAGTCAATATCTTTCATGATTCAGAAAGAACGGAACTCATCAAGCAAATCGCTAAAATCACCAATCCGGAAACAGCGAGGG
Source organism: Mesobacillus subterraneus (assembly GCF_000934845.1). Lineage (GTDB taxonomy): Bacteria > Bacillota > Bacilli > Bacillales > Cytobacillaceae > Mesobacillus > Mesobacillus stamsii. The sequence continues at coordinate 28,621 of NZ_JXIQ01000052.1, read as the reverse complement.
AAGTTAATAAATTATTTGTGAACTTTATGAAATAGGATAGGCGTGTTGATCGTAATGACGGACACTTTTTTCTGAGAAAAAAGCTGCGGAACTGGTCCGCAGCTTTCGTTCAGGTTCAGCCGTTCATAATGGTGTCTAGCAAATTTTTTTCGAATTGTTTATTTTTTAGCATCGCGATTTCGTATTTATAAGGTGGTTTTTTCGTATTCTTGTCAGGTCCAACAAATGGCGTTTCTAAGATTTTTGGTATTTGCGTCAGTTGCGGGTGATGGACGATATAATTTATTGCCTCAAAACCGATATGCCCAAAGCCGATATTCTCATGGCGATCTTTCCTTGTCCCGAACTCATTTTTGCTGTCATTAATGTGCATCACTTTGAGTCTGTCCACGCCGATGATCTTATCAAATTCGTTCAATACGCCATCGAAATCCTCCACGATTGGATAACCGGCATCATGAGTATGGCAAGTATCAAAGCAAACCGAAAGCTTGTCATTGTATTTGACACCGTCGATGATCATCGCCAGCTCCTCAAAAGACTTGCCGCATTCCGATCCTTTTCCCGCCATGGTTTCCAGAGCAATTTGGACTTTGTCTTCTGGACGAAGCACCTCATTCAAGCCTTCAATGATCTTTTCAATTCCTTTATCTGGACCTGCACCGACGTGCGCACCCGGATGCAAAACGATTTGCTTGGCACCAAGGGCTTCGGTCCTGTCGATTTCACTCCGCAAAAACCGCACTCCCAAATCAAAGGTATCAGCATTCTGCGTATTCCCGATATTGATAATATAGGGAGCATGGACAACTATTTCATTGATACCATTCTGCTCCATATGCAGCCGCCCTGCTTCAATATTCAGGTCCTCGATTTTCTTTCTTCTAGTATTCTGAGGTGCTCCCGTATAGATCATAAAAGTATTTGCACCATATGAGACAGCTTCTTCACTAGCTGCAAGCAGCATTTTCTTGCCGCTCATCGAAACATGCGAACCAAGTAACATCTAGATCTCTCCTAAATCCCTTTATTTATTTCTCTTCTGAATACGATTCTCCCGTTTTTTGATTTTGTCGACTTCGTATTTCATCTTCTTTTTATAGCCGGGTTTTACTTTTTTAGGCTTGGTTACAAGCGTCTTTGCCTTCGTCTCGCCTGCCGTTTCCTTCTTTTTTCGGTTCTGACGTCGGTTGCGCTCTTCTAACTCCGTTAATTCACCCTTTTTCAAATCAATGTTTTGAAAAGTGATTCCCATTTTTTCAATGCGTACTAACGCATCTTCATCGCTCTGCTCGTAGATGGTCAAAGCAACTCCAGATGAGCCAGCACGTGCCGTTCTTCCTACCCTGTGGATATAAAAATCAAGGTCTGTAGGCAGTTCATAGTTAATCACATGGCTAATTCCCTGGATGTCAATTCCTCTTGCTGCCAGGTCTGTCGCAACTAAATACTGGAATTCAAGGTCTTTGATTTGCTTCATGACCCGTTTGCGCTCACGCGGGCTTAAGTCACCATGGATACGGGCCACCTTCATGCCTTTTTGAATCAATCCATCCGCAATTTCATCCACTTTTTTCTTTGTATTCGCAAATATAATTCCTAAATATGGATTAAAGGCCAGCAGAGCCGAATGCACAAGGCCTATTTTATCCCGGTGCCTCGCAGGAAGGAGAATATGTTCAATATTCGCGGCTGTGGCTTGTTTCGGTTCAATTTGGATGTATTTAGGGTTTTCCATATATTTTTTCAAAAACGGTTTCAGCTTTTCGGGAATCGTCGCCGAAAATACTAACATTTGCAGTTTTTCGGGCATGCGCGACGCAAACTGGTCAATGTCCTCAATGAATCCCATGTCAAGCATCAAATCGGCCTCATCGATTACTAGTAACTTGGCGGTGTGCACAAATAATGCATTTTCCTGGACAAGAGCGTTAATTCTGCCTGGCGTTCCGATCACGATTTGCGGCTGTGTCTTCAGTTTCTCAATCGTTCTTTGCTTGTCTGTTCCGCCAATATAACAGCGGACAGTAATCTGCTCTCCATCTGTCGCATGTTCAGCAATTTTCCGTACTTCATGATAAATCTGGTTGGCAAGTTCCCGTGTCGGCGCCGTGATGACTGCCTGTACTTCATTGCGCGATGAATCCACCTTGTTCAAAATTGGCAGTACATAGGCATGCGTCTTTCCAGTGCCCGTCTGTGATTGCCCGATGGCGCTGTCCCCTTTTAGCACAGTCGGGATCAATCGTTCTTGAATCTCAGTCGGCTCAATAAAACCTAATTGATTAATTGCATTTATAATGAACGGCTTTAGTTCATAACGTGTAAATTTTGATTCACTCATTGGAAAACTCCTTCTTATCCTCTGTCCGGTTCGTGTATTACCGGAAAACAGCCTGTTCCGTAAGCTGCTCTTTTTCAGGTTCGTCCTGTAATTATATGAAAGATTGCAGAAAAACTCCAATCACTACTATCTTAACCTAACCTGCCGAAAAAACAAACATGTTCTCACGACTTACTTTTCTTAAACCATTCCGAACTTCCCGCATATTCTAATAGGAGATGAAATATTTGGAAAGGAGGGGTCTTCATGCTACCAGGACCCCATATGAATCCAGGAGGAATGCCAAATCGCTTCCACGCTCCACGCATGATGGGGGGCCCAGGGATAGGCCGGCGTACGATGCAGCAGCCTTTTGCCCAACGGCCAATGATGCCTCAAGGCCAGGTGCCGCGAATGGGCGCAGGGAATATGCGCTCAAAACCACCAGGCGGCGGACTGCTCTCCAAGATATTAGGAAAGGGTAGTGACGGCCAACGAAACGGTTCCCCAGCAGGTTTTTTTTCTGGAGCCAATCCCGCAACACGGGGAGGCGGCACAGGTGGCGGAATCCTGAAAACAATTGCAGATCCATCTGCATTGAACGGTTTTCTGTCAAACACACAAAAAGTTTTGAACACGGCGCAGCAGTTCGGTCCGATGGTTCAGCAGTATAGTCCACTTGTCCGTAATTTGCCATCAATGTGGAAGCTTTATCGAGGATTGAAGGATCTTCCAGATGCAGATGAACAAACGGCAGAGCCAGAAAAAGAAAAGCACGATACCAAGAACAAGAACAAGGAAAAAAACGAACTCAAAAATGAGAAAAAAAATGAGAACAAGAATAAGAACAAAAATAGAATAAAGTCAGAAAAGACCGAAAAGCCGACTGCTTCAGGCAAACAAACCGAAAAGAAGAAGCGGACGAACGGAACATCAACACCAAAACTTTTCATTTAGTCTCCAACCATTCATTCTTCGTTTCGAAATCCTCTTTTGTAATCTTTCTATAAGTTTTATATAATAAAAGAAAGAGATGAAAGGCATTCTTAGGAGGATAATTGAATGAATGTAATAAAAATATCACCTCGCGGCTATTGCTACGGCGTTGTTGACGCAATGGTCATTGCCCGCAATGCAGCATTGGACAAAAGCTTGCCGCGACCTATCTATATACTTGGAATGATTGTTCATAACAAGCATGTTACCGATGCTTTTGAAGAAGAAGGCATCATCACTTTGGACGGAAACAATCGCAAGGAAATCCTCGAAAAAGTTGAGGGAGGGACAGTTATTTTCACTGCGCATGGAATCTCTCCTGAGGTCAGGAAGCTTGCCGAAAAAAAAGGCCTGGTATCGATCGATGCTACATGCCCGGATGTTACGATTACCCATAACCTGATACACGAAAAGGAAAAGGATGGCTATGAAGTCATTTACATTGGCAAAAAAGGCCATCCGGAACCAGAAGGAGCGGTTGGAGTGGCTCCTGGGATCGTCCATCTAGTCGAAACAGCAGCCGATGTGGAAGCATTAAACCTGCAGGCTGAAAAATTAATTGTCACCAATCAGACAACGATGAGTCAATGGGATGTAGCTGAAATTATGGAGAAGGTAAAAGAAAAATATCCTCACGCAGAGGTGCACAGGGAAATCTGCATGGCGACACAAGTACGCCAGGAAGCAGTGGCCGAGCAGGCGAAAGCAGCGGATATCCTGATTGTTGTTGGCGATCCAAAGAGCAACAACTCCAACCGCCTTGCCCAAGTGTCACAAGAGGTAGCCGGCACCAAAGCTTATCGAATTGCAGATATCAGCGAGCTTGAAATCGATTGGATCAAGGATGCGAAAACAGTAGCCGTCACTTCCGGCGCATCGACCCCTACACCAATCACAAAAGAAGTGATCACTTTCCTTGAACAGTTTGATCCACACAACGAAGCAACCTGGGCAAAGGAGAAAAAAGTACCGCTCTCGAAAATTCTGCCAAAGGTTAAGAAAACAGAAGCAAGTGTGTAAGATCAAAGCAGTCCAATTGAATTGGGCTGCTTTTCGTATTAGCTGATTCTGCTTTGCATCCAATCCATCTTTTAGATAAAAGTAAACGGATCTGTGTCGACTTCTGAAGCCAGGAATTGGACATCATATCCCTTTTCCTTACATCGCTTCTCCATTACGTGGACGATTCCTTTTTTCATGATTTTTTCTACATTATGGCCCGGATCGATCATATTCAAGCCTTCCATCAGTGCGTCATGTGCCGTGTGATAATAGATATCCCCTGTTATGTACACATCTGCTCCGCGAAACTTTGCCTGAGAGAAGTACTTATTCCCATCTCCTCCAAGAACAGCTACCTTTTTCACTTTTGCATTTAAGTCTCCAACTACTCGCACATTCCCAACGCCAAGCGCTTGCTTAACAAAATGCGCATATTCTGCCAGCGTCGTCTCTTCAATGCTTCCAATTCTGCCAAGTCCAAGGTTTTCGCCGCTATTTTCAAGCGGATATAGATCATAAGCTACCTCTTCATAAGGATGGGCTTTGATCATCGCCTGGATTACCTTTTTTTCGATACTCTGTGGAAAAACCGTTTCAATCCTTACTTCATTGACTGCTTCGAGCTTTCCTCGTTCGCCAATATGCGGATTCGTGTTTTCTCCTGGCAGGAATCTCCCTTTGCCCGAGGCTGAGAAGGTACAATGGCTATAGTTGCCGATCGCCCCGGCCCCAACATTTCCTAATGCTTCTCGGATTTGCTCGGCATTTTCCTCTGGAACAAACACAACCAATTTTTTCAGGTGGTCTTCAAAGGTTGGAACTAGAACCTGGGGATTCTTAAGCCCAAGTGCTTCAGCAAGGAGATCATTTACTCCTCCTTTTGCCACATCAAGATTCGTATGTGCAGCATAAACGGCAATGTCGTGCTTGATCAGCTTAGCAATCATTCTGCCTGCTGGTGTGTCGGTCATGATTTTTTTCAATGGCCGGAAAATTGGCGGGTGATGAGCAATGATTAAGTGAACATTGTTAGCAATTGCCTCTTCCACCACCTCCTCTGTCACATCGAGAGCGACGAGGACGGTTTCAACCGTCCCATTCAACGCTCCAATCTGCAAGCCAACCTTGTCGCCTTCGAGCGCGTATGCTTTTGGTGAGAATTGCTCAAAAAGCTGAATCAGTTGATGTCCATTTACTTTCTTCACTGGAACGCCTCCTCTGCCATTTTCAGTTTCTTTTTTAATTCCTTCTTCTTAATCTCCGTTTCTTCATTTTGGGTAGCTCCATCCAATTGGATAAGGATTCGCTGCCAATTTCTCCTCTCTGCCTTCCATTTTTCCATGAATACGTCCGATTTTTCTCGCAATAAAATCGGACCAAATTGCATGCCACTTTCAAGATCGATGCCTTTATATGGTTTTAAAGGTTCGCCTTTTTCCGCAACAAGAATTTCATAGATCTTTCTGTCTTCCTTCAAAATTTCTTCATTCAAGAGCTCCCACCCATTGTCAATCAGCCACCGGCGCACTGCAAAGCTTGCAACATTCGGCTGTAATACTAGCCTGCGAACACCTACAAGCTTTGATTTCCCTTTTTCCAAAATGGAGGAAATCAATGATCCGCCCATGCCGGCAATCGTAATGCAATCCACTTCGCCGGGAGCAATCACTTCGAGTCCGTCTCCCTTCCGAACGGTGATTAAATTTGTTAGGCTTTCCTCCTGAACCTGCTCAAGGGCAGATTGGAACGGTCCCTCGGCGATCTCTCCGGCAATCGCCATCGGAATCATCCCCTTGTTTACCATGTAACAAGGAAGATAAGCATGATCGGATCCGATATCGGCAAGCCTCGCTCCATTGGGAATATTATTTGCAACGGCATTGAGCCGATCAGAGAGCTTGTCAGCATTCATTAAAGCCACCTACTTCTTGAAAGTTTGCTTTCATAAGTATATGAAAATCTAACGCCCCTTGTCCAATCATCGGGGATTTTTTGTTTTCTGTTAAAAATAGGAAAAGGCCCCTGCAGTAAACAAGGGCCTTTCCACATTACTTCAATTCAGTTACGATCCAGTCGGCCATTTGTTCTTCCTTGCCTGCAGCCATTCCTGCGGGCATATTCCCTTTACCATTCGTCAGAATACCTTTGATTTCATCTTTGGAATACTTGCTGCCTACACCTTTTAATGAGGGACCAGACACTCCTTCATATTGGTTGCCGTGGCACCCGGCACAAGTCTGCTGGTAAAACTCCTCTGGGTTTACTTGAGTAGTTTCTTCTGTCTTTCCACCGCCTGCTTGTTCCTTTGCAACATTCTTAGCGTCCCCAAGCCCCTTAAAAGAAAGCAGGAACATCAAGCCGATCCCCATTACCATAATCAATACAAACGGGATAATTGGATTACGATTCATCATATACCCTCCTTTATGTACAACACCAACTAAATAATGATTTCACACAAATATTATTTTACTTGAAAAACGTTTACAGGGAAAGCAAAAAAAGCAAACTTTGTCACAGATGTTCAAAGTTACGACAAAAATTGATGAGGTTTTCTCTTTTCATTCTTTGGGCTTCAAACGATTTTTCATCGATTCAATGGATTTGAATGCGTATACAATTATTATATAGCCGAATAGACAATTTTCTCAACATTTAAAAAATTTTTGTGATATTTTAATAATCCGATTTGCAAAAACAGGAATCATTCAGTAAAATAAAATAAAATAAAATACCAAGTGGAAAGCCTTAGCATCCAGGACAATTTTAAAGGGAATAATGTACTTTTTAAAAAGTACATTATTCCCTAGTAATCCTACTCTAAAAAGTCTTTCAATCGCTTGCTTCGGCTTGGATGACGAAGCTTGCGCAGAGCCTTGGCTTCAATCTGACGGATTCGTTCGCGTGTAACCCCGAATACTTTGCCCACTTCTTCAAGCGTGCGTGTGCGACCGTCATCTAGACCAAAGCGCAGTCTCAGAACATTCTCTTCACGGTCTGTAAGTGTGTCCAGCACATCCTCCAGCTGTTCCTTCAAAAGCTCATATGCTGCGTGTTCGGAAGGAGAGGTAGCATCCTGGTCTTCGATGAAATCACCAAGGTGGGAATCATCTTCTTCCCCAATTGGTGTTTCTAAGGATACCGGCTCTTGGGCAATTTTTAGGATTTCACGAACTTTTTCCGGTGTAAGATCCATGTCTTCCCCAATTTCCTCAGGTGTTGGTTCACGCCCTAGGTCTTGCAAAAGCTGTCTTTGGACGCGGATCAATTTGTTAATTGTTTCAACCATGTGGACCGGAATCCTGATTGTCCTCGCCTGATCAGCGATCGCACGAGTGATCGCCTGGCGGATCCACCAAGTAGCATAGGTGCTGAACTTGAAGCCTTTGCGGTAGTCGAATTTCTCCACTGCCTTGATCAAGCCCATATTTCCTTCCTGAATTAGGTCGAGGAAGAGCATGCCTCTGCCCACGTATCGTTTCGCAATACTAACGACAAGTCGAAGGTTTGCTTCGGCAAGCCGTCTTTTGGCTTCTTCATCGCCCTGCTCGATCCTTTCTGCAAGGCTGATTTCTTCCTCTGCAGAAAGAAGATCTACTCGGCCAATTTCCTTCAGATACATTCTTACCGGATCATTGATTTTGATCCCCGGAGGAACACTTAAATCATTCAGATCGAATTCTTCATCGTCCTTAGCGAGCTGTTTGATATCTGGATCTTCCACTTCATCACTTTCGCCGACAAGTTCAATTCCTTGTTCACCGAGGAACTCATAATACTCATCCATTTGTTCGGAGTCTAGTTCGAAGCTTGACAGCCTCTCTGCAATATCATCATAAGCAAGGATACCTGTTTTCTTGCCCAGTGCCGTTAACTGGTCTTTTACTTGTTCAACTGTCACTTCATTTTCAGTGACTTCTTTAGAACGGGCTGACTTTTCAGCCATATGTCCCCCTCCTTCCAAAAATCAAAAACAATTAGCATAAGCTTTAAAAAGTCTTGCGCAATTGGATAATCTCGGTTGCGATTGTCGCAGCGCGCAAAAAGTCGTTTTGACGTTCTGCCTGTTTTTGTTCTGCCGTTTTTTCCTTTATTTTTAACATTTTTTGATAATTCAAGACCTGCTTGATATAATCAGCTAATTCCTGATCGCTGATTTCCTCGTTCAGAGCCATCATTTCGATATCTGCAACGACCCTTTTTAGCTTATTATCTTGAAGATAATTTAAGAACGCACTTGGATCGGGGTCATGTTCTTTTTCATAGTATGCAAATAAATAAGTAATAATAGCCTGGTGTTCATCAATATTCATCATGCTCCCTGCCAGCAATTCCTGGACCTTATAGGCAACGTCTGCATTTCGCATCATATGATAGATGAGGCGCCTCTCAGCTGTATGGTAGGCGGGCCTTAGCTCTGTTTTCCTGGTGTAAGCCGCTGGTTTAGGCTGATTTTGTTTTCTAGGAGCTGAAGTCTGTTTCCGCTCGTTTAGCTGTTGCATTAGAGCATCCAGCGACAGCGAGAATTCATTTGCTAGCTGTCGCAAATACAAATCCTTTTCGACTGCCTTATCAAGCCTGCTGATTTCTTTCAGTACTTCTTCGATATATTGAAGGCGATCTCCTTCATTTTGAAGGTTTTTTCCCCGACGATAATAGAGTAATTTAAAAGCCATCAAGGTGGAGCTCGATCCAATGATATCGTTTCTGAATTTTTCCTCCCCATGCACCTTTATGAAATCATCCGGGTCCATCCCATCCGGCATGATGGCGACCCTGACAGCCAATCCTGCCTTCGACAACATATTCGAGGCCCTGAAAGCCGCTTCAATGCCGGCTTTATCGGAATCATAACAAATCGTTACCGCTTGGACATTTCTTTTAAGCAAAGAAATATGGTCATCTGTCAACGAAGTCCCCATCGAGGCAACTCCGTTTTCTACGCCTGCACGGTTAGCGGAGATGACATCCGCAAACCCCTCAAACAGAACAGCTTGCTGCTGTTTTCGAATCGAGCCGCGTGCAAGATGAAAATTATATAAAATTTTGCTTTTATGAAAGATTTGCGTCTCAGGGCTATTTAAATATTTGGGCTCATCCGTCCCCATTGCTCTCCCTGAAAACGCAATCGTATTCCCCTGGTGATCCAGGATCGGAAACATTATTCTGTTCCGGAATCTGTCAAAGTAGGTCTCATCGTTTTCCTTTTGAATGACAAGTCCTGCCTTTGCCATCACTTCAGGCAAGAAGCCTCTTTTTTCCAGCAGTGTTACTGCAAAATCCCAAGATGGCAAGGCAAAGCCGATTTGGAACCTGTCGATCGATTCCCTTGTGAATCCTCGATTCAAAAGATATTCCAGCGCATCCTGACCCTCTTTTGTATTTACCAGCAAATGATGATAAAATTTACGCAAGAGTTCATGTGCGTCGACCATTTGCTTCGAACCTTCAGGCAATTGTGGATTTTTGCTGGCTGCTGGGCCTTCTAGATTCAATTCGATATTTGCCATTTCGGCAAGTTTTCCTGCTGCTTCCTGAAAAGACAGTCCATCGATCTCCATCAGGAAGGAAAACACATTCCCTCCAGCTCCACAGCCGAAACAGTGGTAAATCTGCTTATCAGGCGAAACCGAAAAAGAGGGGGAATTTTCTCCGTGAAACGGACAAAGCCCAAAATAATTCCTGCCTTGCTTTTTCAATTGGACATACTCACCAATGACATCGACTATTTCAACCGCCTGCCGAATTTCATTTAATTTCTCCTCGGCAATCCTCTCTGCCATATGCATGACCTCTAATTAGTTGTGATTCCTTGAACATATCTTAAAATTCGACAAAAGTATGTTCAATTCCTCTATAAATTTTTCTCTGTCTTTTTTTGTGAAAGGTTTTGGGCCTTTCCCATAGAAACCCTGCCGTCTCGCCTTGGCAGAAAGATATCTTAGCTCAAGCGCGGTCTGGATTCCGTTTTCTTCGTATAAACTTCCCCTCGGGGAGATGGTGTAAACTTCTTTCGCAATGAGGGTAGATGCAAGGCCAATGTCCTGCGTCACTGCAAAATCACCTTTCTTAACGTGATTCATTAAATAAAGGTCTACAGCCTCCTTATAGGAATCGACAAAAACCCAGTTTTGCCCCTGAAGATCATTCTTCATATGTGCGTATGAAGCCACAAAAACAGCTTCGATGGAAAACTTCGAAGCAATTTCGACAATTTCCTTTATGACCGGGCAGGAGTCCGCATCCACAAAAAGGGTCTGACTGTTGATTTTACTAGTATTAATTCTACATCACTCCGCATATTCCTTCTTGAGGAATGTTTTTTTTGCAGGGAATTTTGTCGAATTTTTTTGTGACCCACATCTTGACAACTGATAGTAAATAGTTTATTCGTAATCAGTCTAGTCTAAACCTAATCTGATACTTTTTTATCACAATTTTTTATTATAGTATAAGAAAGCCTATTTTTCCATTATTTTTACTCGAAAACAAAGCATTTTTTACAGCGAAAGATTTGGAAAACATCATTTATTGAAAAAAAAGAAAGAAAGCACATACGAAAGATGTGCTAACGGTTCATCTGCCTACTGCGGATCGTATGAAGGATGACATTGGCCGTTTCTTCTACGGCTTTATTTGTCACATCGATTACTGGACATCCGATTTTTTCAACAACCTCATCAAAATACTGGATTTCTTCTTTAATCCTTTCGATATTAGCGTAAATTGCCTGGTCATTCAATCCGAGGGAAATCAATCTTTCACGCCGGATCTGATTCAGCTTATCAGGAGTAATTCTAAGGCCAAAGCATTTTTCCTTTGGAACAAGAAATAATTCTTCCGGTGGGTCCACTTCAGGTACAATCGGCACATTTGCCACTTTAAATCGCTTGTGGGCCAAATACTGGGATAAAGGAGTTTTAGAGGTTCTGGAAACTCCCACTAGAACGATATCCGCTTTGAGAATGCCTCTTGGATCCCGTCCGTCATCATATTTTACCGCAAACTCGATTGCTTCCACTTTCTTGAAATAATCTTCGTCCAGTTTACGGACAAGCCCCGGTTCGTATAACGGTGCCTCCCCGCTAACTTCCTGGATCTGCTGCATAAGCGGACCTATGATGTCACATGCATAGATTCCCTCTTTCTTGGCTGAATCCAGCAAATAATTGCTTATATCTGGCTTAACCAAAGTGTAAGCAATCATTCCGCCATCATGCTTAGCCATGGAGATGACTTCATCAATATGTATTTTATCCTCCACATAAGGAAATCTTTTTAGAGATACAGCTAAATGTTCGAATTGACTGATGGCAGCCTTAGTAACGAGCTCCGCTGTCTCGCCGACAGAGTCAGATACTACATAAATAATTGGTGTTTTCCCCATTTTTTAAAATCATCCCCTTTTCTGCCTTCATTCTTATTCTTCACCCAAGGCAACAAAAGCCTTTGTAATGTTCGTCTTGGTTAATCTTCCAACAATTTCATATCCTCCATCGGCATCTTTGATGATTGGCAGCGCATCGATTTGTTTTTCAATCAATTCTTTCGCAGCATCTATAAGCAAATCATCTCGCCGACAAACTGTTATATTTGGCATTCTAGTCATAATAATATTGACTGGCAACGTGGACAGCTCCTGCTTCCCAATGCTTGCTCGCAGTAAATCTTTCCTGGATAGAACACCTACAAGTTTCGATGCCTTATCTACCACGAATAACGTCCCTACGTCCTCAAGGAACATCGTAACAATCGCATCATAGACCGATACATTTTCAGGGACGACGACCGGTATCGATTGATAGTCACTGACAAGGATTTTTTTCAGATTTTCAGACATTAGCTGGTTACCTGATTTCCCTGTATAAAAATACCCGACTCGGGGTCTGGCATCTAAAAATCCCGACATTGTCAGGATTGCAAGATCGGGCCTGAGGGTAGCTCTTGCCAAATGGAGTTTCTCTGCTATCTGTTCTCCGGTAATCGGTCCGTTTTCCTTCACGATTTGCAGGATCTGCTCCTGCCGTTTATTCAGTTCGATTGTCCTCACCACCTATCGGGATATGAGATCCCGTGTTATTGGTTTTCTACTTTTTTTAAGATGGCCTCATTTGCGGACTATTTTACAACGATCTCATTCAGTTTGCCAAGTTTCATGATTAGTACTGCTAAAGCGGCCATTTGATTCAAACGGTTTTCGCGGACATCAGGGTTTTCTGCCATGACCATGGTATGCTCAAAATAGGCATTGATTTCCGGCTTTATGTCAGCCAGCATCTGATAGTAGGCAGCTGTGTCCATGCCCTCTTCAGCCTTCTTGCCAAGTTCTAGGTATTTTTTATATAGCATCTGCTCATACGTATTTTCGAAGCGGTCCGGCTCGATTTCGCCATGCACTTCTTTTTTACTGGCAATATTCAGGACACGGCTAAACGCTTCGATATTTTCCTTAAAGTCTTCCCTGCCGCTGGCATCCTGAAGTGCCGCTGCTTTATCGACTACGCTTAATACGGTTCCGATCTCCCCTCCAAGTACAGCGTCAATAAGATCGTATCGAATGCTCCGCTCCTGCAGCATGTGTTTTAGTCTCAGCTTAAAGAACTGGATCAGATCATAGTATATCTCTTCTTCAGAGCGCTTGCTGATTCCTGCTTGAGAAACTAAGGAAAGCGCCAAGCCGACAAGGCTTTCTACGGGGATTCCCCACTGCTTTTCACTAAGCGTCTGGACAATACCTGCAGCCTGTCTCCGCAACGCATAAGGATCCTGTGAGCCGCTTGGTATAATTCCCAGTGAGAAAAACGCAACAATGGTATCCAGTTTATCGGCAATTGCAACCAGTGCACCAGCAAGTGATCCGGGAATAGAATCATCGGCATTGCGAGGCATATAATGCTCGTTGATTGCAATGGCAACATCTCGGCTTTCGCCTTTTTGCAAAGCGTATTTTTCTCCCATTATTCCCTGGAGTTCCGGAAATTCATAGACCATTTGGGAGACCAGATCGAATTTGCTGATTTCTGCTGCTCTGTCTGCTGTGCTTACGATTTCCGGTGCGAAATTCAGTCTTTCGGCAATCAAAGCGACAAGTTTACGAACACGATCCGATTTTTCGGCGATTGTTCCAATTTCTTCGTGATAGACAATATTCTTTAATTTTTCTAATGCCGCTTTTATTTCCATCTTTTGGTCTTCTTTATAAAAAAATGCAGCATCAGCCAATCTTGCTCGTAAAACTTTTTCATTTCCACGTGCTACTTTTTCAATATGATGGTCGTCACCGTTCCTTACGGTGATGAATCGCGGAAGCAGTTCCCCTTGTTGCGACTTAACAGGAAAGTATCTTTGGTGCTCCTTCATCGAGGTGATCAGGACTTCACTCGGGATTTCCAGAAACTCTTCTTCAAAACGGCCGGACAAGGCTGTCGGATATTCAACCAGATTATTAACCTCTTCCAACAGGACTTGATCCATCGGAATTACCCAATCATTTTCGTCTCCGATTTTTTTAAGCTGGGCTAAAATCGTTTCTTTCCGTTTTTGTGCATCTGCAACCACATACTGACGTAATAAAGCTTCTTCATATTCTTCGGGAGCTGATAACTCAATTTCTTCTTTTCCAAGAAAGCGATGGCCTCTTGTCGTATTGCCTGTTCGGACACCTGCTATTTCAAAAGGAATGATCTCATGGCCGAACATCGCCACAAGCCATTTGATCGGACGTATATAACGAAGGTCAAGATTCGCCCAACGCATGTTTTTTGGGAAGGATAAGCCTGTGATAATTGCTTTTAGCTCTGCGAGCAGGTGAGAGGTGTCCTGCCCTTTAATGAATTTCTTTACATGGACATATTCGATCCCGTTGATTTCCTTGAAATAGATATCGTCGACCGACATTCCATGGCCGCGGGTAAAGCCTATCGATGCTTTGGTCCAGTTCCCGTTCTCATCTAGGGCTATCTTTTTAGCCGGTCCCTTTGCCTCCTCCTCCCTGTCCTCCTGTCGCTCCTCTACATTCCTAACAAGCAAGGCCAGCCGGCGAGGTGTAGAAAAAACGCTGATGCCTTGAAATCCAATACTATTCGTATGAAACCAGTTCTCTACTTTGGACGCCAGCTGGTTAATCGAGTCGGGAATGAATCTTGCAGGCATTTCTTCTAGGCCAATTTCAAGCAATAAATTCCGTTTAGTCATTTTCAACCTGCTCCTTCCTTTTCAAAATTGGGAAACCTAGTTTTTCTCGTTCTTCATAAAACGTCTTCGCTACTTTCTTGGCAAGATTCCGAATACGAGCAATGTATCCCGTTCTTTCCGTAACGGAAATGGCACCCCGGGCATCAAGAACATTGAATGTATGCGAACATTTTAACACGTAATCATAAGCTGGATGGACAAGCCCTTCATCCATTTGGCGATTCGCTTCCTTTTCATAAATAGTGAAAAGATGGAAAAGCATATCCTTATCAGATGTTTCAAATGTATACTTGGAATGCTCGTACTCCGGCTGGCCAAAGATATCTCTTACCGTAAAACCGTTTGTCCACTCCAGGTCAAAAACGTTTTCTTTATCCTGAATATAAGATGCAAGGCGTTCGATTCCATAGGTGATTTCAACAGAAACTGGTTTGCAATCTAGCCCGCCCACCTGCTGGAAATAGGTGAACTGGGTGATTTCCATTCCATCTAGCCACACCTCCCATCCAAGCCCAGCGCAACCTAATGACGGGTTTTCCCAGTTGTCCTCGACAAAACGAATATCATGTTCCAGCGGATCGATTCCGAGCGTTTTTAACGAAGCCAGGTAAAGCTCCTGAATATTGTCTGGAGACGGCTTCATGATCACTTGGAATTGATGATGCTGATACAGTCGATTCGGATTCTCGCCATATCGGCCATCTGCAGGGCGGCGCGACGGCTCTACATAAGCAACATTCCAAGGTTCAGGACCAATCGCTCGTAAAAAGGTATATGGGCTCATCGTGCCTGCCCCTTTTTCGGTGTCATAAGCCTGCATCAGGATACATCCCTGTTCAGACCAGTGTTTTTGCAAAGTTAAAATCATATTTTGAATATTCATGTTTCCACCTCCGAAATTTTAAAATCAAAAAACTCCCGCCACCTATGCATCGTCATGCATAGGGACGAGAGTTTACCCGCGGTTCCACCCTATTTGCTGCCAGAAAGCAGCCACTTTAAAAATAATGTCGCTCCAGAACGCCTTCCTTGCTTTCTGCCATCCGGCTTACACCATCCCCGGACTCGCTAATGCAGAGGGAGTCAAGTACCCTTTCCTTCACCGCAACCTATTTAATGGTCACTTCCGCAACCACAAATGCTTTTGATTTGAGAATAGCGAAAAGCAACGGCATTGTCAATAGCTAGAGCATATCCCTAAATGAATCCATTTGATCCAAGAACTTTCTTGTTTTTAAATATAGTCCTGAATATTCATCATAGTAAGCGGAAATTACCTTCTTCAATTCCGCCTTTGTTTCCGGTTTAACCGAAATATTGCCAAGCCTGCTTACATCCAGCAAGTAAAAAAGTCGCAGCAATCTGACTGTTCCCGGGGATACCTTGAATCTGTATGGATCCTTTTCAAAGCATCGATGGCAAAGGAGCCCTCCTTCTCGGATGGAAAAGTGGAACTCTCCCTCGGTGCTGCCGCAATTGGTGCATCTGTCCAGAACAGGATACAATCCTTGGATATTGAGCATTTTCATTTCATAAATGAATGTAAGAACTTCCATATCATAGCCCTCATTCAAATAATTGAGGGTCTGAAGAAGCAATTCGAACAGAAAAGGATTCGTCTTTTTATCCTCAGTCACTTTATCCGTAAGATCAACCATAAAACTGGCATGGGCTGTCAAAAAAAGATCCTCACGAATCGACCGCATAGAGGAAATCATCTCTCCTTGCTGCAATCCTCCCAAGCCAGAGCTTGCCTGGAAAAGAAAGTGGCCATATGTAAAAAGCTGGGTGACGGCAGCGAGCCTGCTGCTGGGCTTTTTTGCACCTCTTGCCATCACACCAACTTTTCCGAATTCCCTTGTATATAAAGTGACAATTTTGTTATTTTCGCCATAATCCGTTGTCCTAATGACAATGCCTTCGCATTTCTGCAGCATCCTCGGTCACCATCCATTACTACAGACAAACCTATGAGATTGGAAAATCAATTTCTGCTAGCTCATCCTCCTGATAACCGGGTATTTCTTGATTGTCTTTCTCTAATTCCTTAAAGAGAAGATACGTGTCAATATTACCTGTCTGTGAAAACACCTTCCAGGTAAAATCCAACATCGAAAACCCCACCTTTCATTTTTTCACTAGCAACGCATGTATCCCAAATCCTTATAATTATCATAGCCTGTCAATCAGATTTTCATGTTACGCAAAAATTGTTAATCGTGTTTAGGAATAATATTTGCAGGTACGTTAATAGATTATAGATGGGCATTTGCCAAAGGCTTAATATTCGTCATCCCTGAACCCGAAATCCCGAAGATGTGTGGCTTTGTTTCTCCAATCCTTCTGAACCTTGACCCATAATTCCAAAAACACCTTTGAACCAAGGAGACTTTCAATATCATGACGTGCTCGTTTGCCAATCTCCTTCAGCATGCCTCCCTGTTTGCCAATGATAATGCCTTTCTGAGAATCCCTCTCCACAATGATCGTCGCCATTACATGCACCATTTGCTTTTCAGGCTGACGTTCCATTTTCTCAATCACGACTGCAAGGGAATGGGGAATTTCTTCCCTAGTCAGATGCAATGCCTTTTCCCTGATCAGTTCAGACACGATGAAGCGTTCCGGATGATCAGTTACTTGATCGGCTGGATAAAACTGGGGCCCTTGCGGCATCCTTTCCTTAATTTGCTGAAGCAGCCGATCAATATTGTTTCCTTCCAGCGCGGAAATCGGTACGACTTCAGCAAAATCGAATTTATCCTGGTAAGACCCGATCACTTTCATCAGTTGATCTGGATGAATAAGATCAATTTTATTGATGACAAGGAAAACAGGTGTTTTTACATTAAGGAGTTTTTCGATAATATATTCCTCGCCGCGTCCAAATCCTTCCTGGGCATTGACCATAAACAACACCAAATCGACTTCTTTTAACGTATTTTGAGCAACCTTCATCATAAAGTCGCCAAGGCGGTGTTTTGGTTTATGAATTCCTGGAGTATCGATGAAAATCAACTGAGCGTCATCGAGTGTTAAAACTCCCTGTACCTTATTCCGGGTCGTTTGCGGCTTATCACTCATAATCGCAATTTTTTGCCCGATCACTTTGTTAAGAAAGGTTGACTTCCCAACATTTGGTCTCCCAATAATGGAAATGAATCCTGATTTGTACGATTTATTATTTAGGTCTTGATTATGAAAGTTCATCCTTTCATTCCCTTCTTCACATTATTTTACCTTATTTTCAGTGTAATTTCATCGTTTGTCGCAAAAATGAAATATAAATTTTAAATTTTCTAAAAACATCCAAGGAATAGTTATACACTGTAATGATAGTTTACTTAAGTTTTTCCCCGTTTTCAAATCGGCCCACTAGATACCGTGTCAGGAATCAGTAAAAAGAAAAGTTGCCCATGCGGACAACTATCTAAACCATGCTGAAATTTTCGGCAAAAAGATGATTAGACCGGTAATAACGCTGGCAATCGCAAAAATAAGCACAGCACCTGCAGCAATATCTTTCGCCTGTTTCGCAAGTGGATGGAACTCTTCTGTATACATGTCCACCGTTCTTTCGATTGCCGTATTCATCATTTCCAACGAAACCATCCCAGCAATACAAAGGATCACGGCAATCCATTCGTATTTGTTGATTTCAAAAAGGAAGCCAGACAGGATAACAAATACGGAAATGCCGAAATGGATTTGGACATTTCGCTCCCTCGCTGCTGCTGCAATTCCTTCAAACCCGAATTGAAAGGAGGAAATTAACGGATGCTTCCTCCGTTTTTCAGCGTCCAAGGCCGTATCCTTCCAGCAGGTCTCTTTGCTTGTCAAACATCAGTTTTTCATCCTTTTCATTCATATGATCATAGCCCAATAAATGCAGGAAACCGTGGACCGCAAGAAAGCCGAGTTCTCTTAGGAAAGAATGGTTGTATTCCTCTGCCTGTTCCCTTGCCTTTGGAATGGAGATAATAATATCACCAAGGATTCTGGGGATGTCCTCCCCGACAATCGCTATTTCCCCTTCGCCCATTTCTTCCAATGCAAACGAGATGACGTCTGTCGGCCGGTCTTTATCCCGATAGTTTCTGTTGATCTCCTGAATGCGTTCATTTGACACGAAAGTGACAGAAAGCTCGCTTCCGTCCTGCACATTCTCCTTTCCCGCAGCATAATTCAACAGCTTTTCAATCGTAACTAGCTGATCTTCTGCCAACTCATTTGTCTCATCCAAAAAGTCGATTTCTAAACTCATCCCTGCTTCACCTTCTGTTTATTCATTTCTGGATACTCAATTCTGGAATGGAAAATTCCCTTTAATGTTTCACATAAAGTATCCGCAACCGTGTCCAGCTCTTTTAAGGTAATATCACATTCACTTAGCTGGTTATCCTGAAGCCGATCTCTAATAATTTTAGCAACCAATGTTTCGATTTGCTCATGGGTCGGGTGATTCATCGACCGAACTGCCGCCTCCACGCTGTCAGCAATCCCAATAACGGCAGCCTCTTTTGTTTGCGGTTTTGGCCCTGGGTAGCGAAAATCTTCTTCCTTGCCTTCGTGGCCACTTTTTGTTGCTTTATGATAAAAGAATTTTAGCAACGTAGTTCCATGATGCTGTTCAGCAATGTCAATTATTTCTTTAGGCATCCGATGTTTTCGGAGCATTTCCGCTCCATCAGTTGCATGGGCGATGATGATATTCTTGCTTGTCAATGCCGGCAATTTATCATGAGGATTATCCATATTGATCTGGTTTTCGATAAAAAACTGTGGCCGTTTCGTTTTGCCGATATCATGATAATAGCATCCAACCCTTGCAAGAAGGCCGTTTGCGCCAATTGCCTCACAAGCAGCTTCCGATAAATTAGCGACCATCACACTGTGATGATATGTTCCCGGTGCTTCCGTAAGAATCTTTCGCAAGAGTGGGTGATTAGGATTGGACAGTTCGATCAGCCGCATGGTGGAAAGAATCCCAAATCCCGCTTCAAAAAATGGCTGAAGACCAATCGTCAGCACTGCGGAGACTATTCCGGAAATGAATGCGGCAGTGAGATAAAACCCATATTCCAATCCAGAATACTGACTATTTCTCAGGAATAAAATGGAGAAAATAACAATAAGATTGATCACTGACACAAATAATCCTGCCTGGAGGATTTTCGTTCTTCGATTTTGCTTTTGTAAAAATAGGATTGCCGCCAAACCGCTCAATAAAATGTAAATGCCAAGAGAAACATTCAATGTCCCAGTAATACCTTCGTTGAATATGATCGTGCCGATTATGGAAAGAATCACCACCTGCAATAACGCTAGCCTTTCATTGATTAGGATCTTAATCAGCATCGCACCCATCGCAGCAGGAAAAAGATACCCTATTTCAGAATATTCAAAATTATCGAACAAGCTAACCAATTTCATTAATAAAATGGAAGTTATAAAAATAATACTGAAAAGCAATAGGTTCTTTTGTTTTTTTTCAGCATTGTCCATTTCTTTAAAAAAGACATAAAGTCCAAACAAAATCAGTGCTGTGAGCATGCCAAGCCCGATGAATGGCTTGGATGAATTTCCACTTTTCAACAGGCCAACTAGCTGGAGTTTCTTATAAATATCCCTGCTGATTAGCTGTCCCTCACTCACAAGAATTTGCCCTTCCAGGATCCTCACTGGTTCTACGCTGTCCATTGACTGCTGGCGCAGTTCATCAGTGGCATCCGGGTCATAAAATTCATTCTGGACGACTGCATAACGTCCAATTTCAATGACAGCCCTTTTCAGGCTTCCGTTTAGACTGGTATACTTCAATTCTTCCTCTACATTCAATTTTGCATTCTCCACTTCATCAGCGGGAACACTGCGTTTCATAGTATTATTAACCGCTGTAACAGTGAGATCCTTTGCGATCTGCCATTCTTCTTTTGGAGCTTCCAGCAAAGCGATGAATACGTCGTCTGACAAACTTTTCGTTTCATTATCGGTCAATTTTGTTTTCAGTATTTGAATTTTTTCCTCGATCGTCGGGACTTGAGGTGCAGCCGTATCTTCTGCCGCCGACTTTTTCAATTGATCCATTTTTTCCTGTGCTTCTGTATTCACTTCAGATACAGAATCAAATATGGAGGTAACAAGATCCACCCTGTTTTGAGCATATTCCTTCTTGACCCGATACACATCATTGACTTGTTCGACCGCTTCTCTGCGGTTTGCTTCTGTACTTTCTTTATCTTCAATGGTAACAGGCGACCGGATCGTTTTCTCCGATACAGAGAATAATTCGAGATTAAGCTTCTCAGGTTTAACATTGCTGTACATAGCAGAGTACATGATAATTCCAATCAGCAAGAATAACAAAATACGAAATATCTTTATATTTAATAAATTCAATATCGCAGTTAATTGGACCTGCAGCTTTTCCATATTCATACAGCCCTCCCACAAAGAAATCAAGCCAGTTTGAGAATAATTGGGAAATCAACTGACTTTCTGTATCATCATATCAGTTTTTTACGAAAGTTTCATCCTTATTTGATACTAACGCGAAAACCGGACCATTTTGTGTTGCAAATAAAAGTCCGCTCTCTATTTTTTTAGGAGCGGACTGAGGTTGCTTTTATTCGTTCTTTCCATATGCTTCAATAATCCGTCCGACAAGCGGATGGCGAACTACATCTGCTTGTTCAAGGTGGACAAATGAGATTCCGGAAACATCCTTCAAAACATTTTCTGCCTCAACCAGGCCGGATTTTGCGCCTTTTGGCAAATCAATCTGCGAGGTGTCACCTGTTATGATCATTTTCGATCCAAATCCCATACGCGTCAGAAACATTTTCATCTGCGCCTGTGTTGTGTTCTGAGCTTCATCGAGAATGACAAACGCATCATCGAGAGTCCTTCCCCTCATATAAGCCAAAGGAGCAATCTCGATCGTGCCTCTTTCCATCAGACGCAACGTATGTTCAGAACCGAGAATATCATGCAAAGCATCATACAGCGGCCGGAGATAAGGGTCGACCTTTTCTTTCAAATCGCCGGGGAGAAAACCGAGATTTTCTCCCGCTTCAACAGCAGGCCTTGTTAAAATTATTTTCGACACAGTTCCATTTTTCAATGCCGTGACAGCCATGACGACTGCTAAATACGTTTTTCCCGTACCCGCCGGCCCGATACTAAATACTAGATCGCGACTTTTCATCGCATTCACATAATGTCTTTGGCCAAGCGTCTTAACCCTAATCGATTTCCCTTTTACATTTTTACTGATTTCTTCATCATATAGATCCCTGAAATATTCCAAAGTTCCTTTCACAGCCATTTGAATAGCATAAACAGCTTCTCTTTGGCTGACGCTGATGCCTTTACGGATCACAGCTAGCAGGTTTTCCAAAACAGCCTGGGCCAGCGCAACCTGCTCCAGAGGACCAGAGATCGCTATCTTCTCGCCACGCGTCACAATCGAGACTCCAAGTTCCCGCTCAATTAATTTTAGGTTGGTATCTGCATTTCCAAATAAGGAAATGGCTTCAGTTGGATTCGCTAGATGAATTTCAGTCGTTTTTAAGTCTTCTGTCATTCTCAGTCTCCTTGGATAATTGGTTGTCCTTCCGCAATATCTTCAATGATTGTAAAATGTATGATTAGTCTTACTTTACCATTCTCGATTGACTGATGTAAAATTTTTTCCCCTTTAATAATAGCATTTTCAGGAAGATTATTTTTTATATCACTCCTGGCAAGTTCTTTTGCACTATTAATCGCTTCTTCTCGCGTGTAGATTCGAGTCGCCTGTTCCCGTTCCCTAATTGTCGTCTTTTCTATTTTTACCGGAAGCTCCCACTTAAAAAATTTCACTGGCTGTTCAAATACTTCTGTTTCATACTCTTTAAATTCAGTCTTGCCGAAACCCCATAGAACTATCGATTTTCCAGCGATTTTCAGCGAATACGTTCTTTTTTCATTGCCGTTAAAAACTTGAAAGGTACTTTTCAAAGGCAGTTCTACCTCGGTTGAATACCATGTTTCCCCAAGGATTTCTCCAGTTGCCGCTACCAATTTTTGCTTTTTTTCACTCCCGTATACTCCTGATACAAGAAGCTGACCCGGCTTCACCAGTTCATTCACTTCCACAACTGGATCCCCTTTTTCCACAAAAATCTTGACTATGGCCGCTTTCTTTTTCGCTACAAGATGTCTCGGACTGTTTGCTTCGACTTTTTCCGGTTCACTTTTCTCGACAGCCTGAAAATGATAGGTTGTCCCCTTCAGCTCCACGCCGATCCAAGTCAAAGCACCTACCTGATCGGTCAATTCCTTCTGGATGCTTTCGACACTGTCTATTGAAAACTGCATTTTACCGACACCAATTCCCATCTTGTCCAATTGCTTGCGGATTTGATGTTCAGTTGCTGGACTAGCCCCATTTATTTCAATTCCCCATACCATGTTGGACAGGAGGAGAATCAAAGCAAAAAAAAGAACTGCCCCCGCCAAAAACCCACTGTTTGTCCATAACTTTTTTAAAAAGAAAGGACCTCCTGCCCTTTCCAAAAATCTAATTTTACAATGATTCTCCCTCGCCGGGATCCTTAGTTTGTTTACATCCTGCAGATCGACGTAAAAAGTAACCGCCTCTGAACCATGCTTTTTCACATTCCAAATTGACACTCCATTACGTGTCAGCTGGTTCAGGAATCTTTCGATGCCCTTGCCTGTCAATTTGACTTTCACAGTACCAGAAAAGATGTGAATCCATTGGTTTTTCATGTAACTCCCCCTCCCTTTCCATCATTTATATATAGGACCTGCTCGATTTTCCCTTCGAGCACTATCTCTTCAGGCAATATTGTCTTAATCACAAACGCTTGGCCCTTGATCGAAAGCTGACCGCCTCTGATCATCAGCCTCACTTCCCCATCTGAAAAAGCAAGCAGGCCCCGATGGTTTTCAATATAAATATGGACTTGCCCGATCATCGTGATTCTAGGGAGATCCATCATGACATCCTGTGGAAGATCCATTTTTTGTGTCAACCATTTGCGTACATACAGACCCCATTTTTTTGCCATAAAAAAAAGAACCCCCTTTCATCTCATATGTATGAGAAAAAAAGGGGTTCTAGCACCATTTTCCACTTTATCATAAGCATTCTTTCCAACCCACAAATTCCTTTGCCTTTTCCTATTTCCTCGACGAGTTGTAAGGGTTTTTGGCACGTGGCTTACCAATGACTTCTGCCCAGATTAATCCCTCCACGAGAGTGTCTTTTTTCGGCTGGAAAACGACATCGGATTGTATCTGCTCTCTCTTTTGATTCAACCGCCCAGAAGATTGACTAGGTGACATTCTGCCAGTTTGCTGTTTTTTCGCTGACGTTTGATGCTTTTGTTCTGAATATTTCTTTTGAATATCCGTCAGGACTTCTGCCGCTTCGACAGGGCTGTTCCTTCTTCTATCTCCGTTTCGATCTTGCGCTCTTTGGTTCTCCTCATCTGTTTTCATCCGGGGTCGAGACGGCGCTGTTTTCGCTTCTGCCGGCTGCCTTCTCGCTGGCACAGGTTGTGGCTGCTGGACAGGTCCGGGCAGGACAGGACGGCGCTGTTGTTGCTGACTGCCATCCGTCTTCCTTTTAGTGAACAGACTTATGATTACCCCGATTAGAATAAACAAAGCGATTGGATTACTGAATAATTCTCCTAAAATTTGCATGTGGAGCCCGCCTTTCTGTTATCGGGTTCTCTCATCACTGATTATTCTTATCTTCTTTATTCCCATTGGACAGATTACCGATGGAGCCTCTCATTTCTGTGTCCGCTCCGATGTTCTGGAAATTCATATAATCCATCACGCCAATATTGCCTTTACGAAGCGCTTCTGCCATTGCGAGTGGTACAGTAGCTTCTGCTTCGACGACTTTCGCTCTCATTTCTTCTACACGCGCCTTCATTTCTTGCTCTTGTGCAACTGCCATCGCGCGGCGTTCTTCCGCTTTCGCTTGGGCAATCTTCTTATCCGCTTCCGCCTGCTCCGTTTGCAGCTCAGCACCGATGTTTTTGCCGATATCCACGTCGGCAATGTCAATCGATAGAATTTCGAAAGCTGTTCCTGCGTCCAGACCTTTTGAAAGAACAGTTTGTGAAATCCGATCCGGATTTTCCAACACTTTTTTATGATCTTCAGAAGATCCGATTGTCGATACGATCCCTTCTCCAACACGGGCAACAATCGTTTCTTCTCCGGCACCCCCGACAAGTCGATCGATGTTCGCTCTCACTGTGATTCTCGCCTTCGCTTTTACTTCAATTCCATTCATGGCGACACCAGCAATAAAGGGAGTTTCAATTACCTTAGGGTTTACACTCATTTGTACAGCTTCCAATACGTCACGGCCTGCCAGGTCAATCGCAGCCGCTCTTTCGAATGTTAGTTCAATATTGGCACGATGGGCAGCAATCAGGGCATTAACGACCCGATCCACATTCCCGCCTGCCAGGTAATGACTTTCGAGCTGGTTTGTCGTAACATTCAAACCGGCTTTATGTGCCTTGATCATCGGATTAATCACTCTGCTTGGAATAACCCTTCTTAATCTCATTCCAATCAACGTGAAAATACTGACCTTTACACCTGCTGCCAATGCTGCAATCCAAAGCATCACTGGCACGAATGTCAGCACTACACCAAGGAGAATGACCCCAAGTGCGATCGCTATAAGGAGAAACGCTGTACCTGCATCCATTTAAACTGCCTCCTAAAAATATATTTCCCAGACTTTTGATCTTGATCAACTTTTTTATGATGATTATTCAGTGCAGTAGAAAAAACATCATTCCAACTCTCGTACGACAATTTTTGCACCTTCTGTTTTGATAATCCTTACTTTTCTTCCTTTTGGTACGAATCCACCCTCGCTCACCACATCAATGCGTTCATCCTCGACAACGATGGTTCCTGAAGGCCTAAGAGGTGTTAGCGTCACCCCTTCGCCCCCAATCAGTTCGAGCCGGTTCTTGTTCGACACATAGCCTTTTTCGGTACTTGTTGAATCGGTTAGGATGATTCTCTTAAAAAAATTCATCTTTTTTTCATACACCCTTATCATCAAAATAGATAACACAATGGACGCTGTTAAGGCAATTAATAAAGAAATTGCCATATAGACGACATTATTCGATGCCATGAAAAAGCTCGAGATAACCGCCAGTAAACCGATGACGCCAATAATTCCACCTGGAAGAAACAATTCGAGCACAATCAACCCTACGCCTAGCGCAAACAGAATCAAGGTTTCAAACCCTGCCAGTCCGGCGACCAGATGTCCATAAAAGAACAATAGCAACGCGGATAGCCCAGCAATTCCTGGCAGACCAAAGCCGGGAGAAAAAAGTTCAAGCACCAGCCCCACACTGCCGACTGTCATGAGGATCGGGGTCATAACAGGATGAGTAAGGAACCTTGCCAGCTTTTCAGCAAAAGTTTCGTTCACATTCCTGATTTCAGCGTCTTTATATCCCAGTTGATTTATAAGTTCATCGAGGTTTTTGACGGTTCCTTCTGAATAACCTACTTCAAGTGCCTGTTCCGCCGTAAGCGTTAGCAATTTTCCCTTAGGTGCTCCTAGTTCAGGAAGATCGATGCTCTCATCCGCCATCGCCTGAGCGTATGTCGGATCTCTTCCACTTTCAACTGCCGCAGCTCTCATGGCTGCAAACCAATAAGACTCCGCCTTCTTTCCAGCAGTATTGCCCTGTTGGTCAATAATGGCTGCTGATCCCATCGTTGCTCCGGGAACCATGTAAATCTCATCCGTATTCAAGGATATATAGGCCCCTGCAGACAATGCCTTTTTATTGACGAAAGCAACTGTTTTCAAGTCAGTCCCCGTCAATAATTTTCCGATCTCGTCAGCGGCATCAACCGCTCCTCCAGGTGTATTCACATCAAAGATGATCGCTTCAGCACCAGCCTCTTCCGCCTCTCCCACCGCTCTTTTCAGGAAGGCGAGCAGGCCTTTTTCCACCGTTTCTTCAATCGGCACTACATAGACGACATTTTGAACAGCAGCTGCAGGGAAAGGGGTTCCCACAGTGGCCAGTGATAGGAGAATGACGAGAATCACAATCACTGATTTGATTTTCAATAAGGCACCTCCAATCATAAAAATAAGGCCATAGTGGTACTACGCATGAGTACACCAAAAGGTTTCAATCTTTTTTGCGGAGTTAGATATCAGCTAAAAAGGCCGCAAGAGCATCCTGCGGCCTTCGAGCTTTTTATGAAAGGTGTTGTTGTACAAGTTTATTAACGAGAGATCCGTCTGCTTTGCCTTTTACTTTAGGCATAAGGACAGCCATTACTCTACCCATATCGGCTTTCGATGCCGCACCGGTCTCCGCGATCGCTTCTTTGACGATTGCCGTCACTTCTTCTTCGCTAAGCTGCTGTGGCATGTACACTTCGACATGCTTTAGTTCTGTTTGTGTCTTTTCAACGAGGTCTTCGCGACCTGCTTTTTCAAATTCCTGGAGGGAATCTTTGCGTTGTTTCACTTCTCGAGAAAGTACAGTTAACTCTTCATCTTCAGATAATTCCTGCTTGCCAAACTTAATCGCTTCGTTTTGCAGGGATGCTTTGATCATCCGAATCGTCGTGAGTCTGTCCTTTTCTTTGTTCTTCATCGCTTGTTTCATATCATTATTTAAACGCTCGAGCAGGCTCAATTTAATTCCACCCTCTCTTAGAACTTGCGTTTTCTAGCAGCTTCAGACTTTTTCTTACGCTTTACACTAGGCTTTTCGTAGAATTCGCGCTTTCTAGCTTCTTGGATCGTACCTGATTTAGATACAGTACGTTTAAAGCGTCGAAGAGCATCTTCAAGCGATTCGTTTTTACGAACGACAGTTTTAGACATTCTCTTTCCCTCCCTCCGAGCACAACACACTAACACCAAAACACATGGGAAACCATGTACCTTGCAATTATAATATATCACCGGCAGGAGGTCAACTGTATTTGGTTCTTGTTTTAAAAACAAAATACATGCATGTCCGTACTGTCTTTTCATACATTTAAAATGAAGGGATGATGTCCATGGTTTATTTGCTTTTATTTATTCTTTTCCTAGCTGTATTTATCGGAGGGATGAACCTGCTCCGGAGAGGGTTATTCGAGCTTTCCGCAGACAGGATGAAAAACTGGCTGGCTTTGATGACAGATACCCCAATAAAGGGCATGATCGCCGGAATGATCGTGACCGCTTTTTTACACAGCAGTTCTGCTGTCATGGTTATTACAATTGGTTTCATTTCAGCTGGGCTGCTAAAATTTTCGCAATCCATCGGCATCATTCTTGGTTCCAATATCGGGACAACCTTCACTCTCGAAATCATCACCTTCAACATCGATGCATTCATCGTGCCCTTCGCCGTCATTGGGGCGATTTTATTGGTTTTTCGCAACAAGACATGGCACAATATTGGCGCAATTTCTTTCGGTATCTCAGCTATTTTTGCCGCCATGCGCGGTTTTACCTTTCTCGCAACCCCTGTTATAAGTCTGCCTTTAGTGGAAAATGCACTAACCCATTTAAACACCAGTCATTGGATCAGCCTATTTACTGGTACCGTTTTGACAGCAATAATCCAATCCAGTACGGCGATGACGGGAATTGTGATGGGTTTTCTGTCAGAAGGAACGTTATCGATGGACGCAGCCATTGCCGCTATGCTTGGAGCCAATATTGGAACCTGCATTACTGCCTTGCTTGCCTCGATTGGGGCCGGCAAAGAGGCAAGATTGACGGCATTTGCACATATATGGCTTAACATCGCAGGAGCAGCAGTGTTTTTCCCTTTCATTAACGAAATAGCCGCGCTTGCCCCGATAACTGCAGCCAAGCCGGACGTACAGCTGGCCCATGTCAGTGTCATCTATAACCTATTCGCATCATTGCTGGTTCTTCCTGTTGCCGAGAAATTTGGAAGCATGATTGAAATGATACATGGGAAGGATTAGAAATAAAAAGCGTAAGCGCCTCGAACAGCCCCGACAAGCGCTGCCCGCCTAAAACGCCACGTCCTGTGGCTGGCGGGTCTAGCA
>NZ_JXIQ01000051.1 GCF_000934845.1 Mesobacillus subterraneus | reverse complement strand
CCGCAGTAGCTCAGTGGTAGAGCACTCGGCTGTTAACCGAGCGGTCGTAGGTTCGAATCCTACCTGCGGAGCCAATTTGGAGAGCTGTCCGAGAGGTCGAAGGAGCACGATTGGAAATCGTGTAGACGGTCAACGCTGTCTCAAGGGTTCGAATCCCTTGCTCTCCGCCATAGAAATTTGTACAAATGGCCCCTTGGTCAAGCGGTTAAGACACCGCCCTTTCACGGCGGTAACACGGGTTCGAATCCCGTAGGGGTCACTAAGATTTTTTCGCGTAAGGGAAAATAATCGTCCTTAATTTTTCGCGTAAGCGAAAATAATCATCCTTAACTTTATCGAAGTAACGATTACAAATGGAGGATTAGCTCAGCTGGGAGAGCATCTGCCTTACAAGCAGAGGGTCGGCGGTTCGATCCCGTCATCCTCCACCAAGATTTTTTCGCGTAGCGAAAATAATCTTCCTTAGTGTTTCGCGTAGCGAAAATAATCTTCCTTAATTTTTCGCGTAGCGAAAATAATCGTCCTGAATGAAAATTTCATCACCATTTATTACCGTCGCGGGGTGGAGCAGTTCGGTAGCTCGTCGGGCTCATAACCCGAAGGTCGCAGGTTCAAATCCTGCCCCCGCAATCATTAATTCCTTTTCAAGTTACTCACTTGAAGAGATTTGGTCCCGTGGTGTAGCGGTTAACATGCCTGCCTGTCACGCAGGAGATCGCCGGTTCGATCCCGGTCGGGACCGCC
>NZ_JXIQ01000050.1 GCF_000934845.1 Mesobacillus subterraneus | reverse complement strand
TCGTTTAAGAATATTTGGCTCCTCGCCTCGATTTTCCCGCAATTACAAAAAAGAGTCCAAATATAAATTCTGATATTATAAGATCAGAAAGCCCCCCTATTGGACAGGGAGGCTTTTCTTTTTACGCGCAGGCCGGTTGACGAGAACGATGCCGGCAACCACCAACACTAATCCAGCAATGACAAAATAATGGAGCGCTTCCCCAAGGAGCATCGATGATAAAAAGACGCCGAATACTGGCACTAGGAACAGGTACAGCGACACTTTTCCGACCTGATTGTATTTCATGACATTGTTCCATAAGATGAATCCCGCAGCAGACAGGAAAGCCAAATAAATAAGTATCAACCCAGATTTTAAGGTAAACTCAAATGGAACTAGTCCAACTGTAAAAGCACCGATCGCAATCAAACCTAAAGAGCCGAGGACCATCTGGTAGGCGGTCGAATAAATGACTTCCATCTTGGCACTTCCCTGTTTTGCAAGGATATTGCCGTACGCACCAGCAAGCATTGCGCCCATGAGCAGGATTTCGCCGATTCCAAAGTGAATTTCATAATCACCATTTGGCCAGTTCGCAAAAATAACCCCGGTAAACCCAATCATCAAACCAGCGACCTTTAGACGATTCATCTTGTCGTCTGGATACAGAAAGTGGGCCAGCAGGATCTGAAAGAAGGAAGTCGTTCCGGCGATAATTGATCCTTGAATGCCCGTTGAGTAGCTAAGCCCAATGTAGAACAATACATATTGAAGAAATGTTTGGAACAGTCCTATTTTTAAGAGAGGTTTGATTGTCTCTGTCCTGAATTTCATATTCCTTTTTAACAACACGAACAAAATCAGGATCAGAAGCCCCGCAAGCAGGAAACGGTAACCCGCAAACAGCATTTGCTCTCCCGTTTCATCCGGCTTGATGTCCAGACTTGCATAGCTCAATTTGATGAAAGGGAACGCACTTCCCCAGAGGAAGGTTGCCCCCACTGCCGACACTACAATGCCAAGCGGATGAGTGAAAAAATCTTTAGTTGTCATTTATCTTCTCCTTAGCTAAAGCATAATTCTTTTAAAAAGTATATATTGATGGTAACATAACAAAGAATAGAATATGTAACTTTTGCTCTTGCTTTTATGCTGTCACCTTTCCGGTGGCAGCTTTCGTATTTTTTAAGGGTAATGATTGTGATTATTACTATCAATTAGAATTATCAAGGAGGAGAAAAGGATGGCACAGGGTGCTAATGCAATTGCAAAACAAAACAGTGTTCCAAAAGAGAGTTTAATTGGGAAAATGAAACCTCACGCAGAGCTGATTGCCGCCAGCATCAGCGGAGTCCTGATTGCGGCAGGATGGATCCTTAGCAAAGGAGATTCCCAAACAACATCGGTCATCGCTTTTATCCTGGCCTATGTAATTGGGGGCTTCGCCAAAGCGAGGGAAGGCGTCAAAGCAACCATCGAGGAAAAAGAATTAAATGTGGAAATGCTGATGATTTTAGCAGCGATCGGCTCGGCGATCATCGGATATTGGACAGAAGGCGCGATTTTGATTTTCATCTTTGCGATGAGCGGAGCGCTCGAAACGTATACGATGAATAAAAGCCAAAAGGAAATTTCCTCACTGATGGAACTGCAGCCAGAGGAAGCATTGAGAATCACCAATGGGATCGAAACGAAGGTCCATGTTTCGGAATTAAAGGTCGGCGATTTGATTTTGATTAAACCGGGTGAAAGAGTCCCCTCGGACGGAAAAATCACCAAGGGTCAGACGACAATTGATCAAGCCGCGATCACTGGGGAGTCCATTCCTGTCTCAAAGGAAGCTATGGATGATGTATTCGCAGGCACTGTAAACCTGACAGGCTCGTTGACAGTTGAAATCACGAAACCGACCAACGAAACACTATTTCAGAAGATCATCCAGCTTGTCCAGAATGCACAGAGTGAAAAATCTCCATCGCAGCTATTCATTGAACGATTTGAAGGCCGATATGTAAAAGCAGTGCTCCTCATTGTGCTCTTGATGATGTTTGTTCCGCACTTCCTGCTAGGCTGGAGCTGGACAGAAACGTTTTACAGGGCGATGATCCTGCTTGTTGTCGCCTCGCCATGTGCTTTGGTTGCTTCCATTATGCCGGCTACCTTGTCAGCAATTTCGAATGGGGCGAAGCATGGAATATTATTTAAAGGTGGCGTTCACTTGGAAAATCTCAGCCACTTGAAAGTCATCGCCTTCGATAAAACAGGGACCCTGACGAAGGGCAAGCCGGAAGTGACTGATGTAATCGTAGCGGACGGGATGGACCGTGAGGAAATTTTATTAAAAGCCGCATCAATCGAGAGTCACTCCAACCATCCACTGGCAAATTCCATCGTGAAATATGCGAAAGAAGTACTCGGCAGAGAGCTTTTGGATCCTGATGGCATTGAGGATGTTTCTGGATGGGGGGTAAAGGCTCGCTTTGAAGACGAAGATTGGAAGATCGGGAAAGCAGACTTTGTCGGCAGACCTGCTGCTGAAGCCTTTTCTGATGGAACAGCAGTAAAACTTGCATCTTCAGGCAAGACGATTGTTTTTATCGAACGGAACGGCCAGCTTGCAGGCTTGATCGCCCTCAAGGATGTAGTTCGAGAGGAAACGAAACAGGCAATTGATCTGTTAAAATCAAAAGGAATTTACACAGTTATGCTGACAGGAGACAGCCAAAACACAGCAAAGGCTATTGCTGCTGAAAGCCATGTCGATGCCTATGTAGCGGAATGCCTCCCGGAAACAAAAGTGGAGGAAATAAAAAGGCTAAAAGAGAAATACGGCCAGGTCGCTATGGTCGGCGACGGCATCAATGATGCTCCGGCACTCGCAACTGCCAATGTCGGGATCGCCATGGGAGAAGGCTCTGACGTCGCCCTCGAAACAGCAGACGTCGTTCTTATGAAAAACGACCTTCCTAAGATTGCCGAAGCCATCAATCTTTCTCGTCGGATGAATCGAATTGTCAAACAAAATATTGTCTTTTCCATTATAGTGATCATGGCCCTGATCGCCTCGAACTTCCTGCAGTTCATCGATCTGCCTTACGGAGTCATCGGGCACGAAGGAAGCACGATCCTTGTCATATTAAACAGTTTGAGACTATTGAAATAAAGTTAACTCCCGCTCGGATTTCTGATCCTGCGGGAGTTTTTTGATTGGCAAGTTCAGCAGCCTTTTTTCTTTTCACTAAAATAGGCATTGATTTCCCCGCCTATGATGATGATGTATGCTGACAAATAGAGCCAGATCATCAGTACGATGATAGCACCGATACTGCCGTACATTGCGGTGTAGGAAGTGAAGTTGCTGACATAGAAGGAAAATCCGAGCGAGGCGAGTACCCAGCCTCCGGTTGCAAAAATAGATCCTGGCAATCCGCTTACGCAAGTTAACTTTTTATTCGGTGCGATCCAGTACAACCCGAGAAAAACAATAAAAAGGATCAAGATACTAATCAGCCAGCGAAGCATGTTCCAGACGTAAATGAACTCTTCCTTCAATCCAAAATTTGCAAACAGCCAACTGCCGATCTCTTTTCCAAATACAGGCAAAATCAAGGCGACAAGAAAAACAAAGATCATTCCGAATGTCAAAAAAATCGACATTAACCGGCTGACGAAAAAGGACCTTGTTTCCTCGACTCGATATGCTCGGTTAAAGGCCATTACAATCGCATTGATGCCATTCGAAGCAGACCAAATGGTCGCAAGCAAGCCGAAAGATAATAGCTTTCCGTCTTTTTTCATGATATCCTCCAGGCTTTTTTTGATTAAGTCCATCGATTCGCCAGGAGCATAATCATCAAAAAAACCAAGAATATCCATTTCGGAGATTGGCAAATATGGAACCAAAGTAACTAGAAAGATCAAAAGCGGGAACAAGGAAAGCAAGAAAAAATAGGCAAGCTGGGCAGCAAGTGCTGGAACATCGTCCTCCTGTATCCTGTGCCACATATGCCTAAAAAATGAAATATCAATCATAGATCACACCTCTTATTTTCTTCCTGCTTCAGCTGCTAAACAGCATCATCCTTGTCCATCTATATGCTATTTTGAATCTGCTGATGCGGCAATTTTCCTCAGTGACTCTTTTGTTTCTTTCACCAATTCGCTAATCTGAGGCGGCACATCCTTGATTTCTTCCACTTTTTCCGTGATAAACGCAATATCTTCTGTTACTTGTTCCACCGTTGTACGCACCTTATTCGCTGTTTCCTTCATGTTGTCGATGAATTCATTCGGGTGCTTCACAACATAATTCACTTCACTCGATACTTTGCTGAAATCTGCTTTTACTGCCTGACGTGTCGATTTTTCCAAAAGACTTACTGCACCCCCGGCAATTGCGCCTAAAAATATCCCCATCCAAAACCTTTTTGAACTGCCCATTTTTCTCCTCCTTAAGATCGTGCTTATCATTTTGCAGACCGTCCTTGCCTGCTACCTACCTAACATTTTCCACGATAGCGATCACTTCATGCAAGCAAACAGAAAAAATTTTTAATAATTCTCAAAAACTCCAATCCGCTTCGCACTCTGAAGATGTTCTCCTTGTACTAATATCGTTGACTTTTTTTGACGGACGTGGAAAGATAGTTGTACAACCTTTGAAAGGATGAATGGAGTGGACTTAACTAAAAATTCCTCTGAAAACGTGGATTACATGATTGAAAAGATCAAGGAAAAATTGAATGTCATGAATCTCGGCGCAATCAAATCGACACATTTTGACGGCGAGATGTATGAAGAACTGAAGGAAATCTATGACATGATCATGCGAAAAAACACTTTCAGCCCGAATGAAATGCAGGCAATCGCCGAAGAGTTAGGAAACTTAAGAAAGCGGTAAAGCAAGCAGGCACTAGCTGTGAAACAGTGCCTGTTTTTTTATGTCAAAATCTTTTTTGTTTCCACTATGGATATATTGTTATAAAATAGTGTTAATACTTTCCAAGGGGAGTGAGGAACCGTGAAAAAACTAACCGTGTTCGCGCTCAGCTTGTTTATCCTGATATTATTTGCCCACGGAACCCTTCCAGCCCAAAAAAACGTTACAGTTGACGTCAAATCAAAAGTTATTCTTTCAATGGAGCAAGGGCATGAAGAATTCCCAAGTCCCGATTTGGATGATAAAAAAACACTATTCAGCTTGAATGGACCCATCCTTCTTATCTCCACAATCCTTTACACCTTAATAAACCGCCGTGTAATAAGGAATGAACGTCAATTTTCATTCTTAAAGGCAGTCTTTTTCCAATCGAGTTATTTGCGTTAATCTCCTTGATAATCAAAATAAACAATCAAGGAGGAATGGACATGTGGTTTCGATATGTAATGATTGGATTCTTTTCCCTGACAGCATTCAGCTTCCTATTTTATCAGGGGATAGAATTTTATCTGGCATTCATCGATTTATTCAAACAAAATAAGTAATAAGAAAGCGGTCCTCCTATTTGGAAGACCGCTTCTTCGTTTTTAAGCTGCCTCCATCCAGTCTTCCCTCATCACTTCGGCATAAAAGCTGAGGAACTCCTTAAAGAAAGGAAGCGTAATTTTTGTTGCTGCGTTGTCGAGCAATGGCTTCAGGACTGGCTTGATGTATCGGTTCAGCATCTCTGCTTCGATTTCTTCCAGCTGCTTTAGAGAATCCTGCTCACCTTCTTGCTCTGCCTTGATTTCCCCTTGTAAAATCGAGCTCATGAACGCAGTCATATTGCCGAAGTGATCCGGCAGCCGATCCTGCTCAAGCGGGAAGAAAAAAGCCGTTTTTTCATAAAGGCCGATCAAGCACAACAGCTCGTGCCTGCGGACTTCTTCATCTTCGGATTTCTTTGTATAAGATGAAAAGTAAGGAGAGACAAAGTGATCTCCCGGTATGAAAAAGTGATTGTCATACCAGAGCTGCACTTCATCCCGATTATACAGCGAATGAAAGGAGAGCTCCTTCCGCATTCCTTCAGGGATTTCGTTCATGAATGCTTCATAAGTATCCCAGTCTCCTAACCAGATGCTTGTCATGATATTGGCAATCGCCAGCTTTCCATATCGTTCTTCCATTATTGTCTCCACCTTTATTTTACAGAAATTTATTGGCTTCCGCCCCAAGGTTATTAAGCTTTATCAATATCGACAAAAACGTCCTGCTGTGCCGGGCCGCCTGCAAGCAGATCTGCAAGAAATCCTTCGAAGTAACTATTGTCTTTATCAGCTAATGCGTTGACCGAAAAGCCTCTTCCTCTTTCTTTTGCATACCCTGTCTCTTCCTGTCCTGGTTTGTTAATTTCAAAGGGCAAATGACCGTATGCTTTAACTGGTTCGGTTTTCTTACCGTCAATTTTTATTTCAGATGAACCGTATGCACTCTGACCAAAGCTAAAGTTTGCCCCTACGACACCCGGCTTAATCCCCTCCGTTACCAGGACTGCTGCCCTAACCTTTGTACTATTTGAGGAGATAAATACTTCATCTCCAGTTTTAATGTCTCTTTTTGAAGCATCTATTGGGTTAACCCAAAGGAAATTTTCGGAACGGATCTCCCTAAGCCAAGCATTACTTTCAGTCCGATGAGTTGCCATGTTCCGAGACTTCCAGTTAATAAATTGAAGCGGTTTATTCGGTTTGTAAACTTCCCCATTATACGTACGGATCTCCTCTGCAAATGGGACTCCTTCAAAGAACTTTCCGGTATATGCACTCTTGAATCCAGCTGCTTTTTCATCATAGAAATGGACAAGATTATTCCATTGGTATTTGAGCTGGTTTCCTCTATATTCATCCCCCTGTGGCTCAAAACGGCCACCTCGGTTCAGCACATATATTACTTTTGACCATTCTTCTGGTTTCACTGTGTTTTTCAGCTTGTTGACATCAAAATATTTTCCTAATGCATTTTTCCTTGCTTTTTCAAAAATCTTCATTTCTTCTGCATTTGCATCCTTAACCGGCTTCTTGCCATCGAAAGCTATATTTGCGATCCGTTTCAAGTAATAATCCTCAGGAGTGTGGATTGATGATCCATCTACCAGAGCTTTTTCCCCTACCCCCGGAAGACCCATAGCTTTTAAAAGATCGATATAAACTTGTTCTGTAGGCCTTGCCTCAGGAACAATGCGAGTTACTGGCTGAATGACCCCTGCAAACTTATACTTTATGATTGGGAAGATATCCTCCGCGTTCCAGCTTTCTAGGTATGCTAAATCTGGCAAAACATAATCTGCAAACTTTGTCGTTTCACCGATGACAATATCAGAGGAAACAACCAGTTCTACCACTTTAGGGTCTTTAATGAATTTTTCCTGCATTTCGGATCGAGGACCTGCTATTACAGGAGATGTCCGATTAATGATCAGGGCACGTATCTTATATGGATACCCTTCTGCTGAACTGGGCAGAACATCCTGGATCAGTTTGTTTCCAAGCGGGTACCAAGGACGTTTCGCCGGATAACCATCTTTCTTGAATAAAGAAGTCTTCTCATACGGAACCTTATGGCGTGTTACCGGGATTCCCCAAGCTTTGTTTGCATTTGGGACAGTAGCGAGATCATAGCGACCTTCTGTTGCTTTGAACTTGGCACTTAAAGATGTATCGCCACCCTTCCAGTCATGGTTTCCTACTAGGTGATTCAGCATATTGATCGCACGCACACTGTAATATCCATTGGCGTGCATAGCAGGACCACGATAAGAATGAATGCCAACCTTTTTGCCGTGTGAGGTAAATTCTCTTGCAAGTTGATTGATCTGGTCGACTGGGACATCGCACATTTTCGAATAGTTTTGCATAGTTTTTTCCATTGCTTTTTCTTTAAATAAAGTAAACACGGATTTTACTTTAATCCCATTAATAACAGTATTTACTTCAAGTTTTCCATGGCTAGCCTTTGTATGTGCTACTGGTATCCCATTTTCCAAAACGACAAATTCCTCCGCACCAAGTCCCAAGTCCTTTGCTCTTAGAAAAGGTCGTTTCTTATCACTGGCATTAACTAGATAAGATGCATCACTCCATGTTGTTTCTCCATCTGTTTCTGCAGAATCTTTATTGGGATTTTGCAAGTACAATTCATCATAGCGATTATTCTCGATAATCCAGCGACACATAGCCATTGCAAGAGCTCCATCCCCACCAGGTTTTACTGGAATCCACTGATGTGCTTTCTCGGCGGTTTTACTAAAACGAGGATCAATGACTACCATTTTCATTCCACGCTCAAGCGCGTTCGTAATCATTGGCGCAAAAGTAGTTGGTCCACGATTTGCAGTCATAGGGTTCGTTCCCCAGACAATGACCATTTCAGCATTTTCATAATCAGGAATCATTCTCTTTTTTTGTTTTTCGCTATCATGTGAACGTACATTGCCCATTACACTTGTTATACCGCAATAGCCACCGTGATCGTAATAGTTCGCTGTTCCAAGACTTCCACCCGCCAGACGTTCAATGAACTCACGCCGGTGGCCAGCCATGACTGCAATTTGATTTGCCTTCGGTCCTAAATCCGGGTGTTTTGTATCAATCAGTACATCTTTGTATTTTTGGTCGAATTCCTCCTGCTTCATTTCGCCACTTTCTATTTTTGTCCAATCTTCCATCACAACAGATTCAGGAACGTAAGACCAGATAGTCTTAAGTCCAGGAGTTTTAAGATCTGCGCTTCCTTCCAAAATTTCTTTATATGCCTGATCCCAGGTAATCGTTTTCCAGACTCCACTTCCTCGTTCTCCAACCCTCTTTAGAGGCTTCTGTACACGGAATGTGTCGTATGCAGTCTGAATGCCAGCCTGCCCTTTAAGACAAGTCCTCGCTCCCCGGAAACCTCGACCAGTCTTGGCTACATCTCCTGTGCCTTTAACAGCTTGCGCTACTGGAGTGTCATAGTTGATATGGCCGTATGGAACCATATTGAGCGGACTGTACTGGTTTCCTGCAATTTTTCGTACAAGTGATGAGTAAGGACCATTCTGGCTCCCAGGCATGATATAAGCTTTTATCGTACATGTTGCATTACATTGCTGGCAGGAGGTAAAAATAACATTTTCTGCTGTATAATCCTGATAAAAGGTTCCTACGCCGTGTACTTCGTCTTCTGTCCACACTCCGCCAAGGACCTGTTTAACCGGGCCGACAAATGCCGGACCGACAAGCGCGACGGCCCCAAAAGTACCAAGTGCTTTGAGAAATCCTCTCCGATTCATTTCTTTACTCATGCTGGCTCACTCCGTTTTCACTAGTTTCATCTTCTTCAATTGGCAATAGTTTTTCGCCAATAGTATAAATAAGGAGGCACATCGCTAGCAGGCCGATTGTGGTGATCCATTCAGACAAGTTAGGGTAATAGTTTCCTTGCGGCAATCCTTCAAGCTGCGGGACAATCAGGCTTGGCACTACCATATTGAAACGTACGCCAACAACCCCAACGATCGTCATGATTGCTGCTGCAAGGATCCAGTTGACCGATTGCCTCGTTTTCTTGACAAAAAGAATGGTTAATGGAAACACCATCGCCAGACCCATCTGGAATAGCCAGAAACTCCATGACCAGGCACTTGTTGTCATCAATTTCATCGTAGCGAGTTCCTCGTGTTGTAAGCCATAAGACCCTATGAGAAATTCATACCATTCCAGCCCTAGCTCAATTACTAGGAATAACGCAAGCATTCCTCCAAGGGCTTTTACCATTGTCACATCAATCGGCTTCTTCTGCACTTTGTTTTTAATAACATAAATTGCGATAGCGAGTGCAGTTCCTGAAACGAGTGCTGAAAGAATAAAAATAATCGGAAACAACCCAGAGTTCAGGAAAGGTCTTGCTTTTAAGACAGCAAATATTGAACCGGTCCCACCATGGACACCGAAAATTGCCAATGGTATCCCTATAATACCAAGGATTTTTAGCAGCTTGCGGTCTTTCCCCTTATCTATATCAGTCATTTCTTTTTTGTTAAAGACAAGTATCTGGTAGATTTTACTCTTAACTCCTTGGGATGTTTTTGAAAGTTTGATAAGGTCACCTCTCATAGTCAAGTACAATTCAGTAACCAATAGAATTAAATAAACAATATAAAAATGAATTTCCCATGACATTGTGCTCGTCACATTCCAGTAAATGACTGAATTGAAAACATGATCAGGACGGCCAAGATCCAGGAAAATAAAAGTTAAAGCAGTAATCATGCTCACAATTGCCGACAATAGAGCTGAACGTCCAATTTTTTCATATTGTTCCATCCCAAAGCCGTATACCAAAGTAGACAACAGGAACGACCCTGCGCTCATTCCAATAAAATATATATAAAAGGCAACCCATCCGCCCCAGGGAACAGTGTTCGATAGATTCGTAGAGGACATTCCCTGAAGAAGAAATCCGTCAATTATTGAATAAACGCCCAGAATGAAAACGGCTGACAGGATCAACCACCACATTTTTTCTAGTGTGTTCATCCTTTTCTTTATACCAACATCGTATATCGGCTGATTAAGTTGTGCTTTAGTGTCCATGTATCTCACTCCTTTATCGTAAGTAAACAACCCGAGGCTGAGTTCCTAGTTCTTCTTTTAACCTAAAGGCCCTTGGGCTTGCAGCCAGTTTAGAAACAACACTGTTTGGATCATTAAAATCTCCGAAAAAACGAGCATCTCCAATACAAGTTTCTACGCAAGCTGGCTCTTCTCCACGTTCAAGTCGATGAAAGCAAAAATTACATTTTCTTACGGTACCCTCCGGAACTTTTCCTTTTTTCCGTTTGCCTCGATCCATTCCATATTCTGGAGAAGTTATTTCATCATATCCAGTCATTTCTTCTTCATAACCGTTTCCAAAATCATATGATCTTGCTCCATATGGACAAGCAACCATACAATACCGGCAGCCAATACAACGATCATTATCGATTGCAACAATCCCGTTTTCCATTTTGAAGGATGCCCTTGTCGGACAAACCTGTACACATGCCGGCTTGTCACATTGCATACATGGACGGGGAAGATTCATCACGGAAATATTCGGGTAACTCCCAAGCTCTGTTTCAAGGACTACGTTATATGACATACCAGGCGGTGTACGATTCTCAGCTTTGCATGAGACGGTACAAGTATCACAACCAATGCATTTTTTAAGGTCAATAACCATGCCCCATTTCGGACCGGTATACTTTTTGTCTTTGCTTACTTCTGGTCCAGAAACAAAGTGGTCTCCAAACTCACTTATTAATGAAGCAGAGTACACTTTATGGAAATCCTCAATTTTTATCTTTCCCGCTATCACTTTTCTTGCATCCCTTGCCATATCTAAACCAAGCTTTGTATCATAAGGTGATTGTTCAAGTTCCTTCTCACCATCTGGAAGAATGTTATTCACCATATCTCCAAACTCTTTAATAGAAGGGGCAACTTTTGAAAACAAACCCATTAGGATCAATCCTTTCTTTATTTGCTGTTTTCTTTAGAGATGTTTTTTACTTCTTTTATTTCTTCTGATATATCCTCAGTCAGCTCTCTTGTCGATTTCTTGAATTCCTTCAGCGTCTGTCCGAAGGCCCTGCCGATTTCAGGCAGCTTTTTCGGTCCAAAGATGATCAAAGCCAAAGTGAGGATTAAAACCAAACCTGGAATGCCAATATTCGATAGCATGTCGCCACTTCCTTTTCTAGTTTTCTTGCTTATTTATAATGCAAGCTGCGTGCCAACTTTTTTAAAACGTGGTGTTGACCGCTGTGCTTCCTTGCGGGAGTAGGGCTTAGGGGAAAGGTGACACTTTTGTGAACGCGAAAAAGCGGCTGAGAACGGATTTTTTGTCCGCCCTCAGCCGCTGGTTATCTGACATTTTGGCATGGTACTGCATTTTCGACATGTGACATTTTGGCATGGTACTGCATTTTTGGCAGGTGAAATAGGATGCCTAATCCCATAACGGAAAAGTTTTACCTGGGGTATAGACTCTTCCTTTCTTCTCCCCTGATCTGTTCAAGTCCAATCTGGACAGCATTCTTCTCGACTGGTGAATGGAGGATATTCCAAGAAAATCCCTAAATTGTCCGTTATTAATCGACTGTCCATTAATGAGAAAATAATCTTTTAAAGCAGCAATATGGGCATCTTTTGAAATGTGGCCGCATCTTTTACACCCCCACAGGCTATGAAATCTTTCCATGCCAAATGTATTACAGGCTGGACACTCCACTCCTTTCTGCAAGTCATCATAAGGGAGATTCAACGCTTTTAGATCCGGGATATATGGTTTATTTTTTTTGAGTAAAAACTTCACTATTTTCTTAGTTTCTTGGTCTGATATTATCTCATTTTGATATTTTACAAGGTAAGGGTTGATTTTATAGAAGATACCGGGGGACTTGAATACTCTTTGGCTAACTTCTTTGTTTTGGGTTGGATTTTTGATGATGGCTTGTGAATGGGTGATCGCAACGAACGGTTCGATCGGAGGCGGTGAATATTGATGACTGATTAGAAATGCTTTCAGTTGACGCGCTTGTATTTTCGTCTGGAGAACGGGATCGGGGTATACCTTTTCATTTCCGTTTAAATATTGGATCATTTGATTGAATTCTGGATAAAACTCCAGCGTTCCTGCATAATATTTTGAATCAATTGGTATGATCAATGAGTTTGAGATTAATAAGGAGTCAATTTGAAAGTGTGTATCGTTGAAGGGGATCCTTAAATCATGCAAAATTGTTAATTTTGAGTGGTCGATTTGTGAGATATGGTAATCTAATTCTTTCTCACCTTTGTATCCAGCTCGTTTTCTCGCTAACCTGCTCTCCAATTCTGCTTTACGCGGATGATTGATCGGTAATCGACTTACAATTGCCTGATAAATTCTCACTTCTTTTGGAATGGATCGATTTTTCGCTATCAAAAGCTTCACTCCTTGTTTGTAATGCTCTTATTATTCGATATAAATGCTTAAATTACCTTCTAATTAATTTGTGAACATTTTTATTGGCGGAGTTCACAAGTTTATTGGCGATAATTTCATTTTATTGGCGATAATCATTTTTTATTGGCGATTTCACTCTATTTATTGGCGATAATCAAAATTTATTGGCGAACTGGAAATTCAGCGAGTTTTTTTCCAGTTCGCCGCCTTCATAAAAACTATTCTTTCAACCCATATTGGTCAATTTTCCGGTAGAGATTCCGTACGCTGATGCCGAGCACTTCTGCAGCTTTGGTTTTGTTCCAGTTCATTTGTTTCAAGGCATTTTCGATGTGAATTTTTTCGACTTCTTCAAGTGAGCAAAGCTTGGAAGCGGGAACGACTGCATGCTGTTTCGGCAAAAGCAAATCATCCGCTTCGATGCGGCTGCCCTTTGATAAGAGCACGCCGCGTTCGATCAAATGGCTGAGCTCGCGGACATTTCCTGGAAAACCATACTGCTCCAGCGCGGCAAACGCTTCTGCCGACAACTGCTTTGACGGGTCTTTTGTCCTCGCGATAAAGTACTCAATCAGTGCAGGCAAATCGCCCTTCCGTTCACGCAGCGGCGGAATCGTCAGCTTGACGACATTTAACCGATAATACAAATCTTCGCGGAAACGACCTTCAGCGACTTCTTTTTCCATGTCCCGATTCGTTGCGGCAACAACGCGGACGGTCACATGATGCTCGCGTACATCGCCGACGCGGCGGAACTCACCTGTCTCCATAAACCGCAGCAATTTTACCTGAAGCGCCAATGGCATTTCCCCAAGTTCATCCAAAAACAGTGTCCCGCCTTTCGCGGCTTCAACCAGACCTTTTTTATCTTGGCTCGCTCCAGTAAAGGCACCCCGGGCGTGCCCGAACAATTCGCTTTCCAGCAGATGTTCAGGTAACGCACCAGAGTTCACCGGCACGAATGGTTCATCGGCTCGCATGCTCCAGTAATGGAGAGCCTTAGCGAACAGCTCCTTCCCGGTACCGCTCTCGCCCTCAATCAATACAGGCACATTACTGTCAGCAATCCGATGCGTCATTTCTATCACTTCTTTAAAATTGGCACTCTCCCCGATGATGTGGAATTCATTATGCTGAGCGATGATCTTTTTCATCGAAGCATTTTTCTCTTTGAGCACCTTATTTTCCGCAGCCTTGCCGATCGTCAATTCCAGTTCTGATAGATTATAAGGCTTAGTGATATAATCGAAAGCGCCCATCTTCATTGCTTCAATCGCGGTATCGATGGTTCCATGCCCGGTCAGGATCAGCACCTCAATATCGGACTGAATTTTCTTCGTTTCTTTTAACAGCTCGATGCCATCCATTTGAGGAAGTCGAATATCATAAACGCCGATGTCGTATTCATTCTTTTTCACAAGCTCAAGAGCATCCTCTGCCGTACCTGCGCTATCCACGTCAAATCCCTTCCGCTTTAGCCGCCTCACCAAAAGCTCCAGCAAATCCTGTTCATCATCCACGACTAACAGCCTTGTTGCTGACATTAATAGCCACCTCCATCATTCCTCATGCTGGGTTTCTAGCCTGATTTCCCATCGCCAATTCTTCGCTTTGCATCCGCTCTGCGGGCAGCTGGATTTCCACTGTTGTTCCTTCTTCCGGTTTGCTGTCTATCGTAATTGTCCCGCCGAATTGCTGGATAATGCCATAGCAGACGGATAGTCCAAGTCCGGTTCCTTTGCCGATCGGCTTCGTTGTAAAGAATGGATCGAACAATTTATCCATCGCTTCGGCTGGGATTCCATGGCCGCTGTCGATCACTTTGATGGATACGGTTCCGTCAACTGTCGTTGTTGCTGAAATGACCAGCCTTCCTTCGTTTTCCAGCGCATCGACCGCGTTATTGATTAGATTGACGATGACCTGCATAAGTTTAAGTCCGTCTCCCCTTATCACTGGTAACGTATCAGCGATCTGGAGTTCAAGTTGGACCCGCTGCTTCTTCAGCTGGTGCTCGACAAGGCTAATGCTGTTCTCAATGATTTCCCTGACACGAATATGGTCTTCCATCCAGTCATTTTTACGGGAAAAATTAAGTAAGTTCCCGGTGATTCGTTTGCAACGCTCGGTATTCTCCTTGATTTTACGAAGATAGTGCTCCATCTCATCCTGATCGAGATCTTCGTCGCCAGCCTGGATTCGATCAATCAAATCCTCCGCATACACATTAATGGTCGCCAGCGGATTGTTAACTTCATGTGCGAAGCTCGACGCCATGATGCCAAGCGCACTCAGTTTATCTGTCTGGATCATCGTTTCTTCCATTTGTTTTTGTTCGGTAATATCCTCGAGGACGACGAGGAAC
The DNA here is from genome assembly GCF_000934845.1 of Mesobacillus subterraneus. Classification (GTDB taxonomy): domain Bacteria; phylum Bacillota; class Bacilli; order Bacillales; family Cytobacillaceae; genus Mesobacillus; species Mesobacillus stamsii. The sequence goes on along the minus strand of NZ_JXIQ01000050.1, from coordinate 6,521 downwards.
TCACCTTCTTTCTCAATCGCATGGTTCAGCGGAAACACCCTATGTCTGAAAAGCCGCTCGCCATTTGCGCCATCCTTGAACTTCATCACTTCATCGGCGATTTTATCCATGTCTGGACAGGTAATCGGACAATTCTGGCAAGGCGTACTTTCCCCGCCAATTACCGCATAACAAGGCAACGACAGCCGATCCTCCTTTAACCAACCTGTTAAAATCGGATTCATCCAGGTGATCTGGTACTCTTTTGTCACAAGCGCCAATCCTGCGCCAATCCCGTTCACTACGACATCGAGCCGTTCCTTTTCCTGTTCAAGCAATCTTGATTTTTCCAACAGTTCCTTGCTCATATCGTTAAAGGAATCTGCCAGTTTCCCCAGTTCATCCGTGCGCCTCATTTTCACAGGACTGATTTTACGACCCTGCTTCAAATTGTTCATTTCTCTGTCAATGGAGACGATCGGCCTTGTAAAATATAGACCAGCCCATACGCTGATCAGGCTGACGGTTAGAATCAAAAGGGCGACTGCCCCTATGCCGCTCTGCAACATCCGATTGATTGGTGCGAATGCGGTCATTTTTGGCTGCTCCATCACGAGAGTCCAATTTAATTCATTAATTTTGGCTGTTACGCCAATCACATCTTCGCCTGTAGAAGGCTGCTTTTGCCAAATTCTGCTGTAATCCTGATGGGCGATCACCCGGTCCTTATCATCAACCAAATAGATATAGGATGAATGATCCTGGCGCATGGACGATATTTTTCCGATGATTTTTTGAAGCTGGACTACAACGCCGACTGCTTTTTTTGTGTCATTTTCATAAAAGGGAATCGCCAGTTTCATGACCGGCTGGCCATACTGATTAAACGCAACCTGGCCATATACCTTTTCGCGTGTCTGCAGCTGGAACCACATATCATCTGTGAACCATTGTTCCTTGCTCCCCGTGATATTTAGGTCAAATCGGGAAACTCGCTTTTCAACAAGGCCTTTGTCATCCGCGATTACGACCTCTTCGACCGATTCATTTTGCTGCAAAAGCTCATATAAAGCAGTTTGTTTTTCAGCTAATAAATGGAGGGATGCAAGGACCTGAATCCGTTGGAATGTCTGGCTGAATTCCACCTCAATTTCACGGGACAAATTCTCGAGCACAAGATGCTGTTTTTCCATGATCCGCGTTTCTAGATCTGCCTTTACAAAAGAATAATAGAATATGCTGATGAGCAGCAGCGGAATCGTCGACATTGCCACCCCAAACACTAGAACCTTGTTCCGAATCGGCTGTGACTGCATAAAATCGATCATCGCTTTCATGGATTTCGGCCTCCTTGCGCATCAGGATGGACAAGCTCCGCTAACTTCAGCAAATCTTCATTATAACGGATGCCAAGTGCGTCCTTCGTCTGCTGGTTGACGACGAAACGAATGCCATCTGGCAGTTCTACCGGAAGTTCTCCTGGCTTGTTCCCCTGAAGAATCAAGCTGACAAATCTTGCGGCCTGGTAGCCTTGTGAATGAAAGCTGGAACCATAGCTTGCCAAAAGCCCCTTTTCTACCTCGAAATCATATAACCCCATTGCGGGAATTTTTTTCTCCTCGGTGAGCTTGACAATGTCTTCTGTCAGCGATTCAATTCTGAAACTGGGCAGAATGAGAATCGCCTCTCCCTCCTTGCCGGTTTTCCACAATCTATCCAGACATTCCTTCGAGCTTGCATCGCATGGAGCTATTTCAACACCAAGCGCATTGGCAGCAATTCTTGTTTCTTTAAGGCTTATTTTGCTGACATCTATTTTGCTGTCATAAATGACGTGCACCTTTTTAATATTTGGAACGAGTGATGTCAGCATTTCCAATCTCTTTCCAGAGATACTTGCATGATAATTATTGATTCCGGTAAACATCCCGCCAGGTGACTTGTAATCCTTGATCAGGCCAAGTTCCTTCGGGGCAGCAAGACCGGCAAAAACAACCGGGATTGTGATTTTTTTCTTATCCAGCTCTGCCTTTAAACGCTGAGATTCGATGGCTCCAAGCGTAACAATTAAATCAGGAGCCGTTTGAAGAAGATCCTCGATTTGCTTGTCGAGCAGCTCCTCATCATCTCGCGCATTTTTTACTGTAAAATGAATCTCCTTGTTGCTGTAACCGAGATCTTTCAGCCCGTTTTCTAAGCCAGTGAACTTTTCAAGCCGGTTTTCCCCAATCATCAGGACCCCAATTTCCGCTGGCTCATCGGCTTTGAATCCAGGAAAAGCGTAGAGAATAGCCGAAACGGCAACCGTCGTCAGGAAAAAGAAATACCATTTTGTTTTCACCTTCATTGCCCCCATTTTCCGCTATTTACTACCACTATAACGGAAAAACCAACGTAGCCATCTTGTAAAAAAGGATAATTTTATGAACATAAAATCAGGTCCCTCTCGATTAGAGAAGGACCTGGTTTCTTTTTTTAATTCTTTTCAACAGCGTGGCCGCCGAATTCGTTTCTTAATGCGGCAACAACCTTGCCTGTGAACGTATCGTCTTCAAGTGACCGATAGCGCATCATCAGGGACAGCGCAATGACTGGAGCTGCAGTTTGCAGATCAAGTGCTGTCTCCACCGTCCATTTTCCTTCGCCAGATGAATGCATAACGCCCTTGATGTTCTCTAGCTTAGGCTCTTTAGAGAAAGCATTCTCCATCAGTTCCATCAGCCAGCTGCGGATGACGGAGCCGTGGTTCCAAACGCGGGACACTTCTTGGTAGTCGTAATCGAACGGGCTCTTCTCGAGGATTTCGAAGCCCTCGGCGATTGCCTGCATCATTCCGTATTCAATACCATTGTGCACCATCTTTAGGAAGTGGCCGCTACCAACCTTCCCAGTGTAAAGATAGCCTTTTTCGATGGAGATATCCTTGAAGACTGCCTCAACATGGGCGAAAACCTCTGAGTCGCCACCGATCATTGTGCAGGCACCATCGCGGGCGCCTTCCATCCCGCCGCTTGTGCCCACGTCCATATAGTGGATGCGGGCAGCAGACAGCTTTTCTGCACGCCTTATCGTATCCTTATAGTTGGAATTTCCGCCATCAATTAGGATATCGCCTTCCTCGAGAATCGGGGTAAACTTCTCGATTACCTGGTCAATCAAATCGCCAGCAGGAATCATCAGCCAAATCACGCACGGTTTTGGCAGCATGTCCACCATTGCCTGATAGTCCGCTGCAATCTCGGCGCCTTCTCCCTTGATTTTCTGCATTGCCTCTTCATTTATATCATTCGCCACTACCTCATGGCCGTTTTCCATCAGATTCAATACCAAATTATAGCCCATTTTTCCAAGGCCGATCATTCCTAGTTTCACTTTGATGCACTCCTTTTCTGCAAAAAGAATCGAACGCCATTATAATATCAAATATTTTTTCATATGTATATAAAATAAAAGAAAATAATTTTCATCCACTAATATCTTTTCGTGGAAATCGCTTCTCTGATTTTTTGGAGATTCTCCAAGGTTTGTTCCTGCCTCCGTACGGAAACTGCCACGTGAAGCACGTCCATCAGGCTTAACTGGACAAGTCTAGAAGCCAGTGCCTCAGACCGGAAAAGCGTTTCGCGTGAAGTAGTGTAGAGAACATGATCCGCTTGCTTCGATAATGGTGACTTGTAATGGCCGGTGATGGCGATCGTCGCTGCTCCGTTAGCTTTTGCTACTTTTAATGCTTCTGTGACATCTTTATTGCTGCCGCTATGCGAAATGCCAATTGCTGCTTGTCCGGGTCCAAGCAGCGCAGCAGAAATAATTTGCTGATGTCCGTCACTATGGGCATTGCAATGGATGCCTGTTCGGAGGAACTTATGGTAGGCATCCATTGCAATCGCTGATGAGCCGCCTGATCCGAAAAAATCAATTCTTGAAGCCTGGGATAGAATCTCGACAATCCTCTCAAGAACTTTGGCATCCAATAGATTCAGCGTTTCTTTCATCGCCTCCATATGTCCGGCAAACACCTTTTCCGCCAGGGTTCCGACGTCATCTTGTTCCATTATTTCTTCATGGATATTTTTAATTGGTTCCACCAATTCGCTGGCAAGAGCTATTTTGAAGGCTTGATAGCCCCTGAATCCAAGCCGTTTGCAAAAGCGGAAAATAGTAGCTTCGGCAACAGAAGCATACTCCGCAAACTCGGTGATGGAAAGGTGAATGATTTCTACGGTGTTCTGTAAGATATAATCGGCGACAACCTTCTCCTTTACAGAAAGCGATGGGTAGATTGCTTTTATTTTAACGATGACATTCCCTTCCTTGTTCATTTTATCGCCCCCTTTTGTACCAGAAAATTTTCAAATATATATACGAAAGCTGAAAATTTTTTTCATGCTTAGGAAAAAACAAATGCTATTTTTCATTCTGATCGGTCAAAATAATCGGGCCATCTTTCGTGATGGCGATGGTATGTTCAAACTGGGCAGATAGTTTGCCGTCAATGGTTCTTGCTGTCCATCCATTGTTATCCATCTTCGTTTTCCACTCCCCGATATTGACCATTGGTTCAATCGTGAACACCATGCCTTCCTTTAGCCGCAGCCCTTTTCCCGGCAGGCCAAAATGAGGAATATCAGGCTTTTCATGAATCACCGAGCCGATTCCATGTCCGATAAACTCACGCACAACCGAAAGCCCTTCCCCCTCTACATAAGACTGGATTGCATGCCCAATATCGCCAATCCGATTACCCGGTAAAGAAGCAGCGATCCCGCGGTATAAAGCCTCTTTTGTCACATCCAGCAGTTTTTGCGACCGCTCGCTGATGTTCCCTACCGCATAGCTCCAGGCAGAATCGGCCAAGGCACCATTCAGGTTGACAACCATGTCAATCGTCACAATGTCCCCCTCTTTCAATGCTTCTTTCCGTGGAAATCCGTGGCAAACCTCATCGTTCACGCTGGCACAAGTGGCATATTGATAATTCCGATAGCCTTTTTGCTCAGGTGTCGCCCCATGCTTTTTCAAATAATTCTCTACAAATTCATCTATTTCCCATGTTGTAACCCCAGGCTTGATGATTTTGTGCAACTGCTTATGCACAGCAGCAAGTAATTTTCCAGCTTCCTTCATATTTTCTATCTCTCGAGCCGATTTCAAAACAATCATTCTGTCATCTCCCTGATTTAATTCATCCTCTATCTTATCTTATACGTAAAATTTCGCAAAATGAACTAGTTTATCACCTGGATCCTTTTAGTATTTTTTAGCGAGAATTTTTGCTCCAAAAAAAAACCCTTCTGCCGAAGCAAAAAGGTTTCACCTAAAAATTTATTGCAACACTTTTAGTGCCTCGCGATTGAACGCGGGGATATCCTTCGGTTCCCTGCTTGTCACCAGTTGGTTGCAGCAGACGACGACTTCCTTGTCCATGTATTTCGCTCCCGCATATTCCATGTCGACGCGTATCGACTTGTAGCCAGTTGCTCCTCGGCCTTCAAGTGTTTTGGCTGTCAATAACAATTGCGGACCATGACAAATCGCAAATACTGGCTTTTTCTCCTTCATAAAGGATTTGGCAAATTGGACGAACCGATCATCCTCGCGCAGCTGATCGGGAGAAAAGCCGCCTGGGATGAATAATGCATCAAAATCTTCCGGTTTTACCTCGTCAATGCCCTGCTCAATTTTAACCTCTGCTTTTCCTTGCTTGCCTTTTACTGTCTTTCCTTTTTCTTTTTCAATCGTAACCACTTCATGTCCTGCCTCCGTAAACGCACGGGAAGGCTCAAGGTATTCAACATCTTCAAATAGATCGGTTATCAAACAGGCGATTTTCTTTCCCATAAATTCAACACTCCTTTAAAAAAATTCTCCACTATTCTATTTTCCCCTGTTTGCCACCGCCAAAACATCGAAAGCCCTCTTAATAAAAAGCTGAAAAATGATTTAATTTCTACAGATTTGAGCTATAATTTGTTTAAGACAGCATTAGGGAGAGAGAGCATCATGAAAAATGGCTATATCAATGTGATGGAAGAAGTGGTTTCCACTCTTGTCAATGTGTTAATGATGAGCCCGGATTACCAGACATTTTGCAATTGTCAAAAGTGCCGGAATGATATAATCGCCATCAGCCTGAACACTCTTCCAAGTCACTATGTCACGACAGAAGACGGCCGCAAAATGGTATTTGAACAGCTTAACACCCAAGACAACAGAGCATGGATCAATAAACGGATTATCAGTGCCATCCATCTAGTCGGAAAATACCCGAAGCATTAAGAAAAACCGGGCAAACTGCGCCCGGTCCTTTTTTGGGTTTGGCTGATAATCGATTTCCACCAGAAACTCGCTTTCCGCGGGGCGACAGGTGAGCCTCCCCTCACTTCGCTCAAAACTTTCCGATAGCAAGCGCGCCTATCACCATCCAAATAAATTATTTCACCCCAAACCCTCACAGGACTGGTTTTTTTGGTAAGAACATAGAACCTGTCAAAATAACGGAGCTTTCTTGACAACTTTCCGCTCTACACCCACAAACCTGT
>NZ_JXIQ01000005.1 GCF_000934845.1 Mesobacillus subterraneus | reverse complement strand
TTGTCTGACAGCCAGGGAAGCTGCGACCGTCTTCCGTTGTTAATTTTTCAGCAAGCAGGTCAACAATCGTCTCGGCCATTTTACGGTAACCGGTCAATTTTCCACCGGCAATCGTGATAAGTTTGGAATCGGATTCCCAGATTTCATCCTTCCTGGAGATTTCAGAAGGAGCCTTGCCGTCCTCATGTATTAGCGGCCTTACGCCAGCCCAACTGGATTCAATATCATTCTCCGTCACATTCACTTCCGGGAACATGTAGTGAATGGCTTTTAGCAGATAGCTCCTGTCCTCTTCGGTCATGCCCGGGTTAATTGGATCGTCATTGTAAAAAGTATCGGTCGTGCCGACATAGGTTTTGCCATCGCGCGGTATTGCGAAGACCATCCTGCCGTCTTGTGTGTCAAAATAGATTGCCTGCTTCAGTGGGAATCGTGACTGGTCAATAACGATATGGACTCCTTTTGAAAGTTTCAGTGTTTTGCCTTTTTTCGAATCATCCATTTCACGGATTCCATCTACCCATGGGCCGGTTGCATTGACGACCTTTTTGGCATAGACTTCATACTCCTCGCCTGTTAAAAGATCCTCAACCAATACTCCAGCAACAACGCCATTTTTATAAATAAGGTTTTTAACTTTGGAATAGTTCAATGCGGAAGCACCTTTTGAAACTGCCTGCTTCATGACCTCTATCGTCAGGCGGGCGTCATCGGTGCGGTATTCAACGTAATAGCCGCCGCCTTTCAGACCGTCTTTTTTCACAAGTGGTTCCCTTGTTAATGTTTCTGTCGCGCTAAACATTTTCCGGCGCTCTGCTTTTTTCACACCTGCTAAAAAGTCATACACCCTAAGACCGATGGACGTAGTGAAGCTGCCAAATGTCCCGCCCTTATGGAAGGGGAGTAGCATCCACATTGGAGTCGTAACGTGCGGGCCATTTTCATAAACAATTGCCCGTTCCTTCCCGACTTCAGCGACCATTTTCACTTCAAATTGCTTTAAGTAGCGAAGGCCGCCATGTACCAACTTAGTGGAACGGCTAGACGTGCCTGCCGCGAAATCCTGCATTTCCAAAAGAGCGATATTCATTCCTCTAGTTGCTGCGTCAAGCGCGATTCCGGCACCGGTGATCCCGCCGCCAATTACCATTACATCAAATGCTTCCTTTTTCAGCTTTGCCACGATATGAGTACGGTCAAGATTGGAAAATCTCATTCGAAACGCCTCCTTGAATAGAAAAAAAGAGAGACCACAATCAACATTATCGCCAAAAACGATAATGTTATCGTGGTCTCTCCTGTTCTCCTACCCGATTTATTAACTTGTAATCATTGTAGCACAGATAGCTGAGATTTTCACGTGTACAATTTTTGAAATGGAATTCCCGCCCATAACTCCCTTTTGGAGGTAGTGATCGCGGTGGCTCCGGCATCGAGTGCGCTTTTTACCTCTTCGCTAGTTCTGATCAATCCGCCTGCAAAAATGGGAATATTGACACGTTCCTTGACCTCCCGGATCATCCAGGGCATGGCCCCGGGTAAAACTTCAATAAAATCGGGCCTCGTTTTTTCAATCAATTTATAGCTTTTCTCAAGGGCATGGGAATCAATCAGGAATATTCTTTGGACAGCGAGCACCCCTTTTGCCTTCGCTTTTAAAATGACACTCGACTTTGTGGAAATAAGGCCATATGGTTTGTACTCCTGGCAAAGATATTCCGTTGAATAGTCATCACTCTTCAGTCCTTGAATCATATCAACATGGTAGATCATTTTTTTGCCATGCTGCTTTGCCATTTCATTGATATTTTTCAATTGGGCGATATGCACTTCCAGCATGACCCCTATTTCAAAAGGACTTTCAAGGAACTGTTCAAACTCTTTCATATTAGAAGATGCGGGCAAGACTTTTTGCTTCAAAGAAATCCCTCCTTACGACATCTTAACACGAGACACTATGCCAAAAAAGAGCATTATTTGGGTATTTTTGCATATCCGACCGAAAAGGTTTATTATAAAAAATCAACCCTTACTTTATACAAGGGTTGATTCAAATAGTTACCTGATGTAATACCATTAAAGATTGGTTTCGTATTCTTTCACCCTTCTATAAAACGTATTCCGTTTCATCCCTACAAGTTTCATAGCTTCTACATCAGTTATCTTCTGTTGTTTCCATTCCTGATAGACAGATGGAAATAAGTCAGTCTTGTGCCATTTGGCTGAGGTTAAATTCAATCCTTTGACGCTCTTTCGATAGAATTCACACGTTTCCTCAATGCAGATGGAAGCTTCACCGAAGAAATTTTCATGGACCAACAATTTTATCAGGACCAGACGGATAAAAAGTGGAAGAAAATTGATAATAGACTTAAGGCCAGCACGAAAAAGGCCGGTAAGTTTGAAAACTGATTAAAGCCATAGGATCTTACCACCTCTGCCATCTTTTTTACCACTCAATGACAGAGAATTTACCGGCAAGTGCCAAGTTGTTTACCAACTTAAATTTAATTAGAATACCCCTGCCTATTCGACCAATGGCAGGGGTATTCTTTAACCTAATGGTGCTTTACTTCATCGAGGATAACTTTTGACTTAGTTTTTTGTTTTCCTTCTCTAACTGTTTGTTTTCCTGAATGAGCCTACTTATTTTTGTTTCATCACTTATTCCAATTTCATATGATGTGCCTTTCCAAAGTAATTCGAGGAATTCATAAACATCATCTTGATCCATTTTGTAAACTCTATTTTCGTGTTTAGCTTTTATTTTCCCCTCTACTGCCCATTTCTTAACATCATGCCAATGACATTCTATTCCATAAGATTGTAAGAGTGCGGCAGCTTCCTGAATCGTTAATAAATCCCTCATTCCTCAACCTCTCTGCCCAATCCATGACGTTCCCTCATGGAAATGTCCCCATCTAATAATAACTGGTAGGAGTCATGGACAATGCGGTCTAAAATGGCTTCTGCCATCGTACCGTTCCCCAATTTGATATGCCAACCGCTCGGATCAATTTGGGAACAATAAATGGTGGAAACAGTTTTGTGCCGGGCTTCTGTAATCTCCAACAGGATATTTGCTTCTTCCTTCGAAAGATCCGTAAGGAGCCACTCGTCAAGAATGAGTAGATCTGTTTTTGTGTATTTTTTGATTATCTTTCGATAGCTGCCGTCGGCAGCCAATTTAGCCAGTGACAGTTCATCCAGTAATTCCGGAAGGCGGACATATTTCACTTTATACTGCTGACGGCAAGCGGAAACACCAAGCGCACACGCCATAAAGGTTTTGCCTGAGCCAGTAGGGCCTTTTAAAATGATGTTATGATGATCTTGGATATAAAGGCCGCTGCCCAATTTTAAAATGAGTTCCTTCTTAAGTCTTCGATCCTCATGATACTCAATATCCTCAATGCTGGCTTTGGAGTCTGAAAATGTGGCATTTTTAATTAATCGATTTAAATGATTGCTTTTCCGACGTGAATATTCCAGGTCGACAAGCAAGGAAAACCGATCTTCAAATCTCATGGACTGGTATTCTCTGTTTAAGGATTGTTCTTTGAATGCTTCAGCCATCCCTCCTAAATTCATCTCCTGCAGCTTGGATAACACATGCTCGTTTAACATTATTCTTTTCCTCCATAATATGAAGCTCCACGGGTGAAGCCGAAATTAGTCTCGTTTACTTCTGTATTTTGTTTTAATTCTTGTTCAGCGTCTTTTTTCTTGTTGCTTTTCAATATGGTCTGAATGCTTTTTACCGTCGGTCTTCCTGTCATGGAAAGCACCATTTTACAAGCGATTTCTATCTCATATTTGGTATAACGATGCTCGAGTTTCTTTAAAGAAAAGATAGATTGCAATGCTTGTCTTTCAGATTGATAGGAATCTAAAAGGTATTTCACCACAATGGAAGTGGAAGAGCCAATGCTGCTGGCCCACTCAATCGCCACTTCTGGCGTGTGCTCTATATATAACTTATGATTATCTGGCATATGTTCCGGAAGGGTTGATGGCTGACCGAATCTCCCATATAATCGTTTGTGTGAAGTTAGCCACATATGCTTAAAATAGACAACAACCATATCATCGGAAAGCTTTACGTCCACTTCCTGATTGATATACTCGTAGGGTACGGAGTAAAACATGCTGTCTACGGAAATGTGGTAATCAGGCCTTACTTTTGCCGTTCTCCATTCAGATATCTTGTAAGGCGTGCCTGGAAGAGGGGAAAGCGCAAATTTCTCCTCTTCCTCAAATGCTGAAAAACGGCATCCTTCTTTTCGGGTAAAAGGACGCTGGTTAAATTCCTCAAGTTTCTTCCGTAATTCCACATTCAATTCTTCAATGCTAAAGCAATGTGTACTTCTCAAAGCTGCTATAATCCACGTTGAAATCGTACCTACAGAGCCTTCGACACTAGCTTTATCCTTAGGGCTGCGTACGCGAGCCGGCATAACGATTGTACTGTAATGGTTGGCCATTTCCTTATACGTAGGATTCAATACTAACTCCCTTGAAGTGTGCTTCGTTACACCGGTTTTCAGATTATCTGAAACCACAATCTGAGTTACTCCGCCAAAATATTCATACGCATGAATATGGGCGTTAATCCAGGAATGCTGGTCCATTGAAAGGGTTGCTTCCGCGTAGGAAAATTGACTGCACGGCAATGTAGCGACAAACACATACGCCTTCACTTTTTCCCCGGTATCCCTGTCAATGAAAAAAAGTGTGGAACCAGCCCAATCGACCTCCATTATTTCACCAGGTTTTCTCCGAATACGCATCGTTGCCTTGTGTTTTTGAGCATAATTGCCGTAATACCGTACGAAACTCTGATAGGAGTAGGGAATCGCATTATTCGCACGGCTACCCGCCTCGTATTCATGATGCAAAAGAGATAGAGTGACATTGGGTTTTGCCAACTCTTTGTGGATATATTCAAAATCAAGAGGCTGCCTGCCGGAGCCTTCCATTGTCTTTTCTGGATAAAGAAATTCCTCAATCCATCTATCGTTCATCTCCTCTTCTAGCGGGCATTCCACACCCTTCTTTCGAGCCAATTCAATGACTTCGCTAACTTTTTGCCGAGAGTTGCCAGTACTGGCGGCAATGCCTCTTAAACTAACCCCCTCGTCATTTAATTCCAATATCTTGCGATAATGGATCATAAAAAAACCTCCCATATAAAGCGTCATATCGTTAGATATGCTCACTAATTATACAAAAGGTTTTGAGTGGTAAATAAGTTGTCGATTAGTGGTAAATTTCTTGTCACTCCTTGGTAAAAACAATGGCAGAGGTGGTACATTTGGGTGGCCGTAATCAAAAACACGGCAAACGAGAATAACATTTTCTTTGCACAACAAGCCGGGAACGATGAACTGGTAACTGTAGAGAAAGGGGGAAAAAGTGTAAGCGGGAATGTAGTAGCAGAGTATCAAAATGATGCTTGGGGGAATATTCTTTCTTCATCTGGGACCATGAAAGATGCTAACCCATACCGATATGCTGGGTATCGGTTTGATCAGGAAATTGGCTCATATTACTTGATAGCTCGTTACTATGATTCAAGTGTTGGACGTTTCTTAACTAAGGATTCTATACACGGAGTTGAAGACGATCCTGGAAGTCTTAATCAATATGTCTACTCCAAAAATAATCCCGTTAAATACATTGATCATAGCGGACATCTGCCAACACCTGTAGCATCTGCATTGGTTGGTGCGTTGATTAATGCTGTCGGTTATGTAGCAGATCTATTGGTTAAATATGGAAATAAAAATGCATTTAAACATTTTAGTGTCTGGGCTTTCGGAGGAGAACTTTTAAAGGGAGCAGCTGCCGGAGTCATAGGTGGAGGTATTGTTTCCAAGCTAGCTAAAGCAGGAAACCTTTCAAAAGTAGGAGAAAAGTTTTTAGCAGGACACATGGCTCCTGCAGCTACTTAGTATCAAACTTTGGAAACTTTAGCCGAGGGTCTTTCTCCGAAAACCAAGTCCTTTTATTGTTTGGTGACAAAGTAGGATTTTTATGATCGGCAGCAAAGCCTTATGTCCAAAAAATATATAAAAAATATAAAAGATGAATCCTTTAATTAAAGGGGGGATAAACGGTGGGAAAAGATTTTTATGCGGGTATACTCATTTTCGCTGTTGGTATATTTTCTTTGTATATGTTTTTCCATGCAACAAAGGAAAGATTCTATTACAGTAAAACATATTCGCAAGTCAAGTATATAACGCCATTACCTGGTTCTATTAATTATTGGATTATTAAAATCTTGTTTATTGTTGGTGGTCTTTTGTGTATTTCTGTAGGTTTATATGGAATTAGTAAGCCATTTCTTTGAAACTCTTGTTGGATTTTGGAAGTTTCCTTTCCATTGAATAAATGAATAAATTTCAAACAATCTTTAAGAGGGTGTTCAAAAAGTATCCTTTAACTGAGTACACTTAGAGAAATACAAGCTTCCGAATTCCCATAATTGTAAATGAAAGGAATATGCGCGTACAGACAAATAAAATGGATCATGCCTCCACTATCGGCGCCAAAATTTAGACAGACGTATCCCGTTGTCCAATCGGTCCTTTTTAAAAATGTCGACTTTTAAGGGTAGTTAACTTACCAAATGTAGGGAGAATTGTTCCACTTGGTCGTGTTGCAGCTGACTGATTTTCTCCACATGGTTCGTAGGTAAAACGGTCAATCTTACATGTTTGATCATGCGCTCTATCAACCGAAACAGATCCCGCATGATGAAAAACTTCTTGACTCGCTCCGTTTGACGAACGGGAACCTTTTTATGTTTCATGATGGACGTAAGCTGATTCGATTCCTGGGCAAAAGCAAGTTCCACTTGCTTCCGAAACTTGAGCATATGCTTTTGTAACTCACTTCCTTGCGGCACAGGGCCAGAAAAAAAGGGATTTTCTTCATACGAGTACGCAAACTGTTTTTCACAGCTGCCTTGCATGGGGCAGGCTGAGCATTTGTTATCGTCTCCACGGAACCATGCCGTGTAGGTATCTTTGTCAAATCCATCAAACACGAGGGGATGCCCTTCTTCGCATTCCGGCTTTCCGTTAGGATCACAGTGTTCAGGAATAACCGTGTTCTTTTTGATTTCAGTTACCACCGCCACATCATGTGTCATCAGTGACTCACGCTGATCATTCGCATCAAAATAGCCTAAATCAGCTGCCAAGTATTCAACCTTTAATCCATCTACCTTCTGAATCATGTCGATTAGCGGCAACATTACTTTGACATCCGCTGTGTCAGTAGGCAAAATGATCGAAAACAACACAACGGGTCCCTTCGGGCTTGGGCATACGATGGAATGTTTACGATACCCGATAAAAAACTTGTTCTGATTGGCTTTCGTGCGTTGGACCCCACAGGTTGCGTCCGGATCCGAATAGGTTTTTTCCCACGAACACTTACTTTGATCGAGGCAAGAACATCGTTTTTTCTTGTAGCCATTCACGTTTGCCCATATCGGTCTAGAGTCAATCCCGGACAGCCTAGGGTTTAAGAATCCTTCAAGTTGAAGAGCTTGGGCGATCAAGTTAAATAAGATTTCGTAGAATAATTCAACACCAACCTTGGTCCGAAAATGACTAAGACTCCCGTGAACAGGAACCTGCCGGATGTCAGGTGTGCCAATGAAATTGCGCCACGCCTGATTTTTAGGATCTTTCAATTGTCTTTCAAGTTCCCTGAAAGAACAAATTTCAGGACGAGTAAAGTACAGATAATGCATGCGAAAATAGACTCTTGGGTCTACTGGAGGACGCCCGCCATGTTTATAGAGAGGAGCGATCTTTTCCTCAACAATGGAATCGTCCACGTGATTGATATAATCTATGAGTTCTACATCAAAACCGAGCGTGTTATAATAGTGGTAAGGAAGCAGTTCTAACTGTAAATCCATGAAAACGCACCTCGCATAATGGTATTTTTGGTTGTTTGGACACTCCCATTTTACCATTTTTCGCAAAGGTGCGTTTTTGTTTTTTTAAAAAAATCAGGGCTTTTTGAACAGGCTCTTTAAGTAATTTAGCAGTTACCTTTCATGGGTGACTGCTTATTTTGTGTGCCAGGCATGTTCATCAACTTAGCGGTGAAAGTCCGCTATGGACATTGGGATATGCGAACCATTAGCCGAAGGCAAGGGTGTCCGTGGCGACGAGGAATCTGAATTATCCAAGGAAGATAATTATCCGAGAAGTTCTACGAAAAGCTCTGTTGTTATTAACTTTTAATGATTTTTTCTCGGATAATCAATAATCATCTTGTTTTATAATTTAAGTACAGCCGATTACTGGGCTGACATAATATAAAAGGAGATGGTTATCTTGAATAATTCAATACCCGCAGAACAGTTAAGTTCAGTCATTGAAGAAATGATGAGTGAGCTGACTACTCTCGGCTACCGATGTTCAACTATATCGGTGTATCAATGTGCTTTAAGGAAAATTTCCACTTTTATGAAGGATCATAAAGTTCCTTATTATTCCCATGCAGTTGGTAAGCTTTTTCTTGAAAAACAACTGACGAAAACAGGATTATCGAAACGTTGGTATAACTATATAAAAACAGCTATCAGACGTTTGAATGATTACATACAAAACAAACCATTTGTAATATTTCACACTAAACAAACTACAATTTGTCCAGATATATTTATTCCTGTTATTGATTCATATACGGCATATATGCAAGAAAAGGGATACAGCCCTTCCACTGTTGAAACCAGATGTATATATGCCAAGCAATTTCTCGATTCGTTAGAGAAACAATCAGTCACTGATTTAAAATTAATGAGTTTTATACACATAGGTACTTCATTTTCAAATATTAAGTCTAAGCAAGGGTTCTGTGAAAAACTGCCTTCTTTTCTTAAATACCTATATCAGAAAAGCGTGACTGAAATGGATTTTTCAAAAGCAGTCCCTCGGTATTCATCTATGGAAAAATTACCTTCCATATATACGGAAGAAGAGCTTATCCAGTTGCTGAACAGTATCGAAAGAATTTCTGGGATTGGGAAACGTAATTATGCTATCATGGCACTGTGTGTTTCCTACGGTCTTCGTGCAAATGATATCTCATCTTTGAAGTTTTCAGAAATCAGTGATGGACAAGTGGTATTCTTGCAGTCAAAAACATCCGTTAAGTATCAGGTGAAATTGCTTGAAAAAGTGTCGGAGGCACTGCAGGATTATATTCAGAATGGAAGGCCTGATTCTGATTCTGATTGTGAATATATTTTTATTCGTAGTTCAGTTCCCTACAGAAAGCTTTCACGTAGCTCTATCTGGTCAATCGTTTGTACACATCTAATGAATAGCGGTATTAATATTGCTTCAAGAAAACGTGGTCCACATGCAATACGTGCGAGTCTGGCTACACACCTTGTCAATAATGATGTTCCTTACCATATAAGTGCAGAAGATACTGGGTCATCAGGACCCTAATGCCACCAAACGTTATGCAGCCATTGATTTTAATAGATTAAGATCGTGTGCACTTGAGTGTCCAAAGCCATCGGGTCAATTTGTTGCTTATTTTTTGACGTATTTTAGTGATTTAATGTCTTTCCGATTTGGCAATGGCAGTATTCATCAGCCAAGAATTTTGTATAGGTTATTTTTTGAATCTATATACAATTTGGTTCTCGGTATCACATTCCCATTAAAGGCATTCAGAAGTTTCATTCTATATGCCTTTTTATCTCTATGATGTTTTGGTTTGGTGTATTGATAATATAAAATTAGTTTTCCGCATTAAGGACAAGAAAGTATTTGTTAGCTAGTTTAAGAGAAGCAATTTAGAGATATTACAAGAAATCCAATGGCTGTATATTAAAGTATGACAAAGAATGAATATATAACGAGACTTTAACACTCTTTTTTTGCATTAGAGTTCTTAAATTAAGGATAGGATAAACCCACAAATTTGCTCTATCTAGTAAGCCTTTCCCTATATCAGCAAATAATAGATAGAAGTTTCAAACAATTATGCCATATTTTACATAGAGAGTTAATACAATGAATTTGTTATATTTTTATAGAAAAAAAGTAAAAAAACGGGAGGTTAATTTGCAGCAAAGGTAATTAGGCAAGATGTACATGAAAACACATCGCATGGAAAGGGAACAAGAAAATGAAAATGAAGAAAACAACTCTTTGGAAGAAGAGTGTAATTAATCTAATGTGTTTAACTCTGTTAATCGCATATTTACCACTTGGCAACTTTACCGAAGGTATTGTCGAAGCAAATGCTGATGTAGATTCAGCTGAAAGTATTTCTAAATCTAAAGTAAGAGAGGAAATAGTAAGTAAAAGAACAGCAAACTCCAAGACATTTTTAAATACAGATGGTACTTACACGGCTGAAATTTCTCAAATACCTATTCATTATAAAAACAGCCGAAACACTTGGAGCGAAATCGAAAGCAACCTAATTGAAAATACTACTGAAGAAAATTACCAAAACAAAGCAAACTCTTTTAAGGCAAAACTAGATAAGAAGGTAGATAAGGATACTCCGTTACTGCAAGTTGAGGATCAAGATAGATCCATTAAGATGGAACTAGCTCCGGTAGAGAATACTGGAAAAGAACCTGCTGAGGTAACGGGGGTTGTTGAAGATAACTCCATTCAATATCCAGAAATCTATCAAAATATTTCTTTAACATACACAATAGGGGCAGACCGGATTAAAGAGGATATTATCTTTAATGAAAGGACATCAAGCGGATTCCCTGATAAATTCACTTAAAAATTGGATTTAGTTGGCCTGAATGCCAAGGAAGTAGAAGGGGTTCTATATCTTTATGACCAAGATACTAATCAGCCTATCTACTATTTTGAAACTCCTTACATGTACGATTCTTATAAGCCGGAAGGCTTTCAAACAGCAAAAGAAATCACATCGATCCCGGAAGAGGCCATTTCCTATGATGTGACACTCGAACACGAAGTAATTGATGGTCAGTTATATTTATATCTGATTCCTAGCAAAGCCTGGTTGGAGGATTCTGAGAGGATTTATCCTATTACAATTGATCCAACCATTGTAAAACTCCAATCTTCTAATTATGTTAAAGATACAAACCTTAGAAGTACATTTCCAACGCAGACTGGTGGGAATGACTTGGAATTAGGAGGTGGGGCATCCAACGGTAACGTCCTAAGATCACTAATCAAGTTCGATTTGTCATCTATTCCAGGGGCAACTCATATTTTGTCTTCCAGCCTAAATTTATGGTTCTCCTCTACCAATGGAAGTTCGCCTGTTGATATCAGTCTTTTCAAAGTTTCAAGAGACTGGGAAGAAAACCAGGCATCCTGGAATTATGCGATGACTTCACCTTCCGTTTTGTGGACAAATAAGGGTGGCGATTATGTAGTCAGCAATAAATTGGCTACTGTCAATGGGTTTACCTCTCCTACTAGCCTGGATTTAGATATGAAGAAGTGGGAAGTGCCTATTCATATCATTCAAAATTGGAAAGATTCTACGGATCCGAATTATGGATTCCTTTTGAAAAGTGATAGCGAATCAACGAATATATACAAAAAATTCGTTTCAAGTGAGCATACATTTGATTCAAAATACCATCCATTATTGGCTGTAACATATCGCACAAATGCTCGATTAGGAATGGAAGATCACTGGTCGTATGCAGAACATACCTTATCAGATGGACAAGGCTATACAAACCTTGGAACAGGGAATTTGATGCTTCAGTTCACGGACTTTGAAGTTAGTGGACGCGGGAATTCAGGATTTGTATTCAATCGGACATATAACTCAAAATCAAACGAAGATTCAGCCGTAGGATTTGGGTGGTCGTTCTCAGGGAGTGAAACGGTCACGGAGTTGCCGAATAAAGATCTTTTATATACCGATGCAGATGGAACAGCTCATACATTCACGTATAATTCTACGACATCTTCTTATATAACACCTGTGGGTTTATATCTTTCTATTAAACGAGCAGCGTCTAATGCCTTTGAAATAAAAGATTTTAACGGAAATCGAATGATCTTCCGAGATTTGATTAATGACCCGGAAGTGAATGCCCGCAAGTTTTTAATTGAATATGAAGAAGACCGTAACCTAAATAGAGTAACATATCAACGTCAAACAGATGGCACTCTATCTAGTATTACGGATGCTTCTGGACGAAAGTTGACATTTACTTATGAAAATGGACGAATAGTATCAACCTCTTTTGAGGGAACCCCAAAAACGGCTTATACGTATGAAAATGGGAAGCTTAAAACTTTGACTATGTATAAAGAAGGTTCGGAAGGGGCGGTAACGCAATTTACCTATAATTCAGATGGAAAAGTATCAACACTCCTGGATGCAAACAATCAACCGACCCATTATACCTATTTGAACGGCTTTTTAACAAATGTACATCAGCCAACTATTGCAGATACCAATCTATCAAAAACAACCTATTCTTATGATATTACAAACTATACAGCTACAGAAACTGATGCAAAGGGCAATAAGACAGAATACTTATTAGATAACAACTATGTCATTCTAGAAACCATCGATCCACTAGGTAATATTACAAGTACCGAATACGATGCGAATTACAATCCGACTATTCAAACAGATGCTATAGGAAATCAAACCGTTAATTCTTATGACAGTAAAGGGAATCTGTTGACAACAAAAAATCCTTTGGGGAACACGGTAGATTATACGTATAATGAATTTAGTCAACCACTTACAATAACCGATTCAAAAGGAAAAACAACAAACATTTACAATAGCGTAGGGGACCAAATCGAGGTAATTAGTCCTATAGGGGAAAAAACAATAAATGAATATGATAGCTATGGAAATTTAGTTAGTACAACATTTGCGGACGGCACGAAAGAAACTTATGCATATGATACAAATAAAAACTATCAGAAATCTGTAACAGACTCTCTGGGGCGGACTACAACCACTCTGCAAGATAAATATGGTAACACAACAAGTGTCACAGACTCGGAGTTAAACACAATTTACTACACGTATAACCTTCAGAATTTGTTGACACAGGTAAAAGATGCAAAAGGGAATATCACTTCCTATGAATATGATGCAAATGGAAACTTGAATACGGCGACAAATGCAGCGTTGAAAAAGACCCTTTTCACATACAATGCTCAAAATCAGCTAACTACGAGAAAAGAACCACTTGGACAAACAACATCATTTGTTTATGATGCAAATGGTAATACAATAGAAACAGGGTTACCGTCAGGAGATAAGCTGCACAATTTTTACAATCAAAATAATCAGTTACTGCATAAAGTAATAAACGATTCAAGAAAATGGACGTATTCTTATGATGCCAATGGCAATGTTGAATCTGTTTTAAATGTAGTTACTGGGGCCAAAAAAGTTTTAACATATAATAAAAATAACAAAGTCACTAAATCTTCTTCGGATAGCCAATCGGTAGAGTATGGATATGACGGAACGGGAGTTGCAACCTCTGTCGTCGGAAAATCTGGTACGCAATCGTTTACTCAGAGTTACACCATCGATGCCAATGAACGGCTGACACATATAAAGCGTAACGGGGCAAGTCAAGTGTCTCTAACCTATACTAAAAAAGATTCCCTTGCCTTCATTTCATATGTAAATGGGATCTCCTCAACGTATGACTATGATGTAGCGGGGCAACTGAATACTTTGACGGTTAAAAAGGGAACGACTGCTTTGGATACTTTCACGTATACTTATGATACACGCGGCAACATCATCTCGGTAACCTCTAATGCTGGTATTGCCACTTACGATTATGATGAAAATAACCAGTTGATTAGTGAAACTACGGTTGATGGAGCTACTATCTCATATGAATATGATAAAGTCGGAAACCAGACAAAAAAGAATTTAGTAGAAAACGAACAGACAACTATTAATTCCTATTCGTATAATGACAACAATCAGTTGACTCAATTTGATGGACAAAGCTACAGCTATGATCCAAATGGTAATCGTACTCAAGATAGCCAGTACAAATATATTTATAATAAACTAGGCGAACTAGTGGAAATTCAGACACTCAATGGTCAAACTATCGCCACATACGCACACAACGAAGACAGTCGACGGACCAGTAAGACGGTTAATGGACAAACTACCTATTATCACTATGATGAAGAACAGGTATTGTTTGAAACAGATGAATCTGGGACAATTACTGCTGAGTACAGTTATGATGATTTCGGTCGTCCATTGACGATGACGAAAGAAGGAGAGACGTATTATTATATTCTAAATGAACATAAAGATGTTATAGCTTTAACGGATGCATTAGGAAACACTGTCGCTTTATACGCATACGATGCCTGGGGTAATATCCTTGCAAAAAGCGGTAGCATGGCAGATAAGAACCCTTATCGTTATGCTTCGTATCGTCATGATAATGAAAGTGGTCTATATTACCTGCTGGCACGATATTATGAACCAAACGAGGGGCTGTTTCTCTTTATTGATCCCCAACCGGGAGAAACGGACAATCCTATTAGCCAACATTCATATGTATATGTACAAAATAATCCAGTGATGTTGGACGATCCAAATGGTGAAAATCCATACGTAGTTATACTAGTCTATATCGGCGGTCGGTATGTAGTTAAGTACGTTGCCAAGAAGGCTGTAAAATATTATGCAAAAAAATATAAAGGAAAAATAAAAAGAAACTATAAGGGTAAATTACCATCTAAAAAGGTTAAAAATAAAACAAAGCTTAATATTGAAAAAGTAAAAGACAGTTATTTAAAACGTAAAGGAATAAATGCTCACGATCTAAAAAAAGAATTTATCGGTAGAAAAGCAAAGATTTCTCATTACGATATTTATAAAGATAAGACAACAGGTCAGTTATATATATATAAGAAAGGTGGTAAAGGAACTGGAATTCCAACGGGTACGTATATTTAGTGGGAGGTTCTGATAAAATGGCTGGAACAGAGATTTGTGTGGAATTTAATATAATCGGAGATTATTTTCAGGAAGAGGAGATTTCAAATATTTTAGAACTGATTCCTTCTGAATTTTATCGTAAAGGTGACGCGATAAAAAATCGTACCTTAGTACGAAAAGAAACGTGTTGGACAATTAGTTCGGGGTTTGAAGAGTCCTTAGACATAAATGAACAGATAAAAAAAATTTTATATAGTCTTCAAAATAAAAGTGAAGAATTAAATTTTTTAAAGAAAGAATTAAACCTTGATTATTTATTAACCATCATAATAAATGTCCAAGAAGAAAATGTACCTGCAATGTATTTCGAATCAAATGTATTAGGTTTCATTAATAATATTTCAGCAGAAATAGATATAGATTTATATTTATTCTCTTAGAAATATCCTTTTATTTTAAATTCTTTAATTGTTACAATATGCAGAAAGTCGAATATCCATCCTTAATGGATTTCGGCTTTTTGCATTATTTAAACAATAAGATTTCAGAACAATTATAATAAAAGAAGTTGCTTCCTCGCTTTTTAGTATTT
>NZ_JXIQ01000049.1 GCF_000934845.1 Mesobacillus subterraneus | reverse complement strand
AGCGCTTCTTCTGGTGGAGTCTCCAGTTTCTACGTTTCTGGGCAGTCGGCTATACTTTTCGGTTTCGGTCCGCCAAGTGAAGTCAAAGAACGACTTCACCGGTCGGCCCTCCGAGGCATAGGACGTGCTAGACCCGCCAGCCACAGGACGTGGCGTTTAGGTGGGCAGCGCTTGTCGGGGCTGTTCGAGGCGCTTGCGCTTTTTGGTCCGTCACTATACTGTAGTTGTTGTATACTAAACGGAGAAATGGGAAAACAGGAGGAGCATTTATGACGATTTCTGAGCCGCAAAAGCGGATTTCTCGGCGGGCTTTGACTGTCTGGAAAATTGCTGCTGGTCTTCACTCCTTGATGGTTTGGATTCTAGCAGGCAGTTTGGTCGCTGTTGCAATTATTTTTAATTTGCAAAAATCGATCATTGGAGCAGCGGTTGCTGTTGCCGTTATCTATAGCTATTTGTTCATTTTCTTAGTTCCGCAAATGCGGTGGAAACGCTGGCGTTATGAAGTAAGAGAACAAGAAATTGAGCTTCAATACGGAGTTTTCATCGTAAAAAGGACGCTTATTCCAATGATTCGCGTCCAGCATGTTGATACGCTGCAAGGTCCGCTGTTGAGGAAATACCAATTGGCAACGGTAACCGTTTCCACTGCAGCAACGGTCCATGAAATACCAGCGCTTGATATGGAGGAAGCGGAAAGCTTGAGAATGTCCATTTCACGCCTGGCAAGGGTGGCAGATGAAGATGTCTGAACCGAAAAAGATGCACCCGGTGGCAGCAGTCGTCTATGCGTTGCGACAATTGAAAGAAATGCTTATTCCGTTCCTGATTTTCGTTGTTTTTGGAAGCAGGGGGACGGATTGGGATCTTTTTTATCTTATAGGGTCTATCGCGGTTGTCGTACTGGTGTTGGTATATGGGGTTTTGTCATGGCATCGTTTTACCTTCCGAATCGAGCAGGGAGAACTAAGGATGGAATATGGACTGATTGTCAGAAAAAAACGGTACATTCCATTTGATCGGATTCAGAGCATTGATTTGTCGGAAGGGATATTGCAGAGGATGTTCGGGCTTGTGAAGGTAAAAGTGGAGACCGCGGGCTCAGGCGGGATGGGCCTGCAGGATGGCGAAGCAGTCCTCACGGCGATCACGAAGCAAGACGCCCAGGAAATCCATGACTATCTGGTCGCAATCAAGAAGAACGGCCAAATCCAGCACGAAGACGAAGACCGGTTCTTACGGGAAGATGTACTTTATAAAATTTCTGTCCCTGAGCTGTTGATGCTGGCAACAACTTCTGGCGGAGTAGGTGTGGTTATTTCTGCCGTGCTGGCATTCGTGTTCCAATTTGAAGAATTCATTCCCTATGAACAGATTTTTAATGGCTTCGAGAATTTTGTGCAAAATGGCGTTCTTTTTATCAGTGTTGTTGTTTTCATCGGCTTCCTGTTCGCCTGGCTGATTGCCCTTCTAGGGACGATACTGAAATATGCCAATTTTACCGTGAAAAAAGTGGCTGATGACCTTGTGATTACTCGAGGATTATTGGAGAAGCGCCAGTTTACGATCCCAATGAGCAGGATCCAGGCAGTGCGGATCACCGAGAACCTAATTAGGCAACCGCTCGGGTATGCCTCAGCATTCGTGGAGAGTGCAGGTGGTTCGGCACTTGACCAGGAGAGCGCCAAAGTCCTCATCCTGCCAATCGTGAAAAAGAAAACAATTCCCAGCTTGCTTGAACCATATTTGTCCGATTACCATTTTCGCGTCCGTTTCTCCTCTGCACCTAAACGGGCTTACCGGAGATATGTAATGAAAGGCTGGATTTTTGTCTTGCCGATTCTCGCTTTGGCTGTCTGGTTTTTCAGGCCTTGGGGTTATGGAGCAGTGACTTTGCTTGCTTTCTCGTCCATTTGGTCTTACCTTCATTATAAGGATGCAGCCTGGAGCCTGGACGAAGGGATGTTGACGTTCCGTTATCGAAACATGGCCAAAAATACTGTATACATGAGGAAAAATAAGATCCAGTCCTTCAGTGTCAAACAAAGCGCTTTTCAGAAGAAACTGAAGCTTGCCACGGTAGAAGCAATCGTCAAGTCCGGGCATGGCGGTGCCGGCGGCAAAGTCGTTGATCTTGAAAAGCGCGACGCCGATCAAATCTATCATTGGTATTCACATAAGATAAGCACTCCAAACGAATGATAAAAAGCGCCTTTCTGGGCGCTTTTCTTATGGAGAGGAGAAAACGCCCGCATAAGGGTATCATTCCGCAAGAAAGATGCCCTTATGAAGGAGAAAACGCCCGCATAAGGGTATCATTCCGCAAGAGAGATGCCCTTATGGAGGAGAAAACGCCCGCATAAGGGTATCATTCCGCAAGAAAGATGACCTTATAGCAGTTGTTTTAGTGAAAAAAAACGAAACACATAAAATTTTGGGACTAGTTATTTCCAATTCGCTTTATTTTTTTCAAACAGACTTAAAAGAGGTACCCATTTTTTTACCTTCTATAAGCTGCTGCGCCGATCAGGAAGCCGGACAGCATGCCAAAAAGATGGGCGGAAACGTTAATGTTCGACTGGAAAAAAGTCATGAGAACGGCGATGATAGCGATGGTTAAAATAGTCTGTGAGTTCTCGCGCGACAACATTGCTTTTCGGAACAGGATGATCGAAATATAGAAGCCAAACAAGCCAAAGATCGCACCGCTCGAGCCGACATGGGTATAGGTCAGCGGTTCAAGCAACAAGGTGGCCACGTTCGCGGCAATTCCTGTACCAAGATACACTAAGATAAACTTTGTTCTGCCAAGCAGCTGCTCGAGTGCCGGACCAAATAAGACGAGTGAAAAGCTGTTGAATAGCATGTGCGCAAAGCCAGCATGCATGAATATCGGAGTGACCAGCCGCCAATACTCACCATTGACTACGTACAGATTTACTCCTGCCAAACGTTCAAGCAAGTATTGGTTCGGAAAAATTGGCAATGCCGTCAACAAGTATAATAAGATATGAATAACAATGATGAAGGAAATGACCGGGTAAAAACGGATGAAGTCACGAAAGCTTTCAGTCCTAGTAAACATGGAAACCCCCTGGTTACGAAATTCGTGTTGCTCAATTAAATTAGTACCTACATAAAGGATAGCCCTAGTCAGCAAAAGTTGTACACTATTTTGTATGCAAAAGAAAGTTTTTTTAGAAGGGAGACAGAAAATGATCATCGGTACAGGTATTGATATTGTCGAAATCAGCAGAATTCGCAAACTGGTTGATTCGCAGCCTCGTTTTCCAGAAAGAGTGCTAACTGAAAAGGAAAGAGAGACATATCTTAAATATAAAGAACGGCGAGCAATCGAATTCCTTGCGGGAAGATGGGCGGCGAAGGAAGCTTTTTCAAAAGCGAAAGGGACTGGCATTGGCAAGGAGCTGTCATTTACTGATATAGAAATTGCAAACGATTCGCATGGACGCCCGGTTGTTCTCAAGCCACTTATGGAAGGGGTTCACTTATCCATTTCTCATAGCGAGCATTATGCGATTGCGCAGGTGATCATCGAAAAAGTCGTTTATTGATTTTGAAAATAGAAAATTATCATGTTGCTAAAAATCCCAGGGGCATATTCGCCCAGGTTGTCTCATATATTCATAATGCAGTAAGGGAGACAAGGCTAGGGCGGCGAGAACAAGGCTGCACGAAGACTACTCAAGCACTTTTGCAGCCAGTGTCTTATTCCTGTCCTTTCTTTCCCTTTACACGTTTAAATGAGACTAAAAGGGGTTGAAGGAATGAAAAAAAAGTTGTTGCTGCTTCTCGCCGGGCTCATGGTTATTTTTGCTCTGGCTGCCTGTGGGACGAAATCACAGGAATCTGTGGTGAAGGACTTGGACGGGACGCTTAATGACTTAAAAAGTTACAAAGCGAAGGCCAAGATGACATTGCAGATGGGGACCGAGCCGCAAGTGTATGATGTGGAGATTTGGCACAAAGAACCGTCATTTTACCGTGTAAATTTAAAGAATGCCCAGAAGGACCAGAGCCAGATGATCCTTCGGAATGAGGAGGGAGTGTTTGTTCTAACACCTGCTTTGAACAAGAGCTTCCGTTTTCAAAGTGAATGGCCGAAAAACAGCAGCCAGGCTTATCTTTACGAATCATTAATTACTGATATCCTCGAAGATAAGGAAGCGAAATTCTCGGCGACCAAAGAGCATTACGTGTTCGAAACAAAAACAAGATACCAAAACAACAAGATGCTTCCGACTCAGGAAATCATACTGAACAAGAAAAACCTGACACCAGTCAGTGTGAAGGTGATGGATCCCGACCGCAATGCATTGGTTACGGTGGAATTCTCTGATGTGAAATTCGACGCAAGCTTTGATAAGGATGCGTTTGACATGAAAAAAAATATGACAGCTGCCCAGCTTGAAGTTCAGGTTATGGCAAATGTGGAAGACAAGGAATTCACAGTAAAATATCCTGTTGCTGAACTCCCAAATGTGAAGCTGGTTGATGAAAAAGAAATCACAACCGAGAATGGCAAGCGGGTTATCTTGACGTACGACGGCGACAAGTCCTTCACGCTCATCCAGGAAAAGGCAGATGCCATGCCTGCAATGTCCTCTCCAATTACCATGACTGGAAAGCCAGTCGATCTTGGGTTTACTATCGGTGCCATGAATGAAACTTCCGTATCATGGACGCATCTCGGAGTCGATTATATGCTGGCATCCACCGATCTATCACAAGAAGAACTGGAAATGGTCGCTAAATCCGTTCAGGCCGATATGGAAAAATAACAATTGGCAAGCAGGCTCAGCTTCTTGGGCCTGTTATTTTTATGGGGAAAAGTCCTTCTTGTGAACTTCCATTCTATAATATTCAATTGACATGGAGTTCCTTCAGTTTGATAATAAAAATAATTGAAATAACGCTTGGACTGAAGGAAGTGGAGTTTTCGGTGGAGGAACAAAGGTTTTTTTTTCGTGATACATGGGCGGAAGTAGATTTGGATCGAATCCAAAACAATTTAACAGAAATCTCAGCTCATTTGTCAAAGGATGTGGAGATTATTGCCGTTGTGAAGGCCAATGCTTATGGACACGGTGATTTTCAAGTGGCGGAGGTCGCATTGAAAGCGGGGGCATCGATGCTTGCAGTGGCGTTCATGGACGAAGCGCTAGCCTTAAGGGAAAAAGGGATTACAGCACCGATCCTTGTCCTAGGTGCCAGCAGACCAGGGGACGTGAATATCGCAGCTGAGGCAGGAATCATTCTAACTGTTTTTCAAAAAGAATGGCTGAAACACGCGCAAAAAATTTTGAAAAAGGATGCTGCGCTTTTCCTCCATCTAAAAATAGATACAGGCATGGGCAGGCTTGGAATTCGCACCGAAGGAGAGCTGAAGGCTATGGAGAGACTTTTCGAAGAAGACCCACGCTTGCAACTTCACGGGATTTACACTCATTTTGCGACTGCGGATGAATTGGATGATACGTATTTCAATAGGCAGCTTTCCTTATTTAAGGACATGCTATCAATAATGAATCATCAGCCGCCCGTCGTTCATACTAGCAACAGCGCCGCTGCTCTCATGCATCCGGCTGCACGCTTTAATGCGGTAAGGATAGGAATCGTGATGTACGGCCTAGCACCGTCAGTAAAAATTGCACCTGAATTGCCTGTTGTGCTACAGGAGGCATTCACTCTCCACTCGCGGATTGTGCATGTGAAGAAGCTGGAGAAAGGGGACAAAGTCAGCTACGGTGCTACCTATGAAGCGCCTGAAAAGATTTGGGTAGGAACGCTGCCGATTGGGTATGCTGATGGATGGATAAGAAGGCTTCAGGGCCAGGAAGTACTGGTCGATGGCAAAAGGTCACCGATTATTGGACGGATTTGCATGGATCAATGCATGGTAAGACTACCGTATGAAGTTCCGGTTGGAACGGTTGCTACCCTGATTGGCAGCCAGGAACATGAATCAATATCCATTAATGAAATTGCCTGTAAGCTGGAAACCATCAATTATGAGGTCCCGTGCATCATTACTGCAAGAGTACCCAGACTGTACATGCAAAAAGGCAAACTCGTCTCTTTGAGCAATCCGTTGTTAGACGAGAAATCCAAGTATTAACAAACCTGTGTATTCCCGCTAATACCTTGCATAAAACAGTAAATTTTTAGCGGATAATACAGAAGAATTGCTGATTTGCCTTTGCATTTTGGATAAATAGTGATACCATTAGAAATGGTAGAGAGATAATGAATTTAATAATCGTATGTAGTGATGATGGTGGAGGTGTATGTTTGTGTCTGAATCCAGCGCAACAACTGAGATTTTGGTAAAGTTACCGCAGCATCTGTTGAGTGAACTAGATGGATTTGTTAAACAAGAGAACGTAAACCGCAGCGAATTTATTTATCAGGCAACAAAAATGTTTTTGCGTGAGAAGAAAAAGAGACAAATTCTCGAGTCCATGAGACGTGGCTATATGGAAATGGCCAAGATTAATCTAACCATTGCATCAGAAGCATTTCAAGCAGAATACGAGGCTGAACACACAGTTGAACGTCTAGTCAGCGGAGGATGATCCTTTGATTGTCAAACGTGGTGACGTCTATTTTGCAGACCTATCCCCAGTTGTTGGCTCGGAACAAGGCGGAGTGCGCCCTGTCCTGGTCATTCAAAACGATATCGGGAATCGGTTCAGTCCCACAGTCATTATCGCAGCGATCACAGCACAGATCCAAAAAGCCAAGCTTCCCACTCATGTGGAAATTGATGCGAAGCGGTACGGTTTTGAAAGAGATTCGGTCATATTATTGGAACAAATACGCACCATTGACAAACAGCGCCTAACCGATAAAATAACCCATCTCGATGACGAAATGATGGAAAAAGTGGATGAAGCCCTTCAGGTAAGTTTAGGTCTTATTGAATTCTAATTAACAGCACGCTCTTGATTAAAAGAGCGTTTTTCGTAACTGAACCACCTGGCCTGCTGACAGGCCTTTTACATACCCCAAAAAATAAAATAGGATGTTTCTGTGTGGGAGGCAAGCTTAGCGCTTGCCTCTTTTTTTAGAATAAATTGATTTTATTTGACGAAAGAGAACGGATATCATTAAATGGAGATATAGGACCAAGGTTTGTGATAATTTAATGACAGTTTTAAGAATGGTTTACATTTGTGAGATTTGGGTAATGTTAAATTTTGTTGTGATAGAATGGGGAGGTAAAATGAATAAAATAATTTCCAATTATATTCAGGACAATAAACAAGGGATTCTGGATCAATGGATAGACAGGACGAAAGAGGAAGCGGATGACAGGGTAGTGCGATTAGTTTCTGACCGTGTATTCCACGCGACGAGCAAGGAGTTCATCGACCTGATCATCTCCAATTTCAAAGGTAGCAGCGAAGAGTACAAAGAGAAACTGACGGATTTTGCTGAAAAGGTCGTCAGGCTTGGCTGGCCATTGACTTTTGTTACAAAAGGCCTGCACACTTTTAATAGTATTGTTTTTGAAGCAATGCAAAAGGACGAGATAATAATACCTGACAACCAGATGGATTTTGTTATCGAGTTTGACCGATGGGCAGCACCTATGAGTAATGAAATTGTCAGCATCTATTCATCTACTTGGGAACGAACTGTTTCTCTGCAGAAAATGGCCCTTCAAGAACTTTCCGCTCCGCTCATTCCTGTATTTGAAGGAATTACGGTGATGCCTCTTGTCGGTACCATCGATACAGATCGTGCAAAACAAATCATGGAGAACCTGTTAAAAGGTGCAGTCAAACACCGTTCTGAAGTAGTTCTTATCGACATTACAGGGGTTCCAGTCGTGGATACGATGGTGGCCCACCATATCATCCAGGCGGCGGAGGCAGTTAGGCTGATCGGCGCGAAGTGTATGCTAGTCGGTATTCGTCCTGAAATTGCGCAGACGATTGTCAATCTGGGAATCAATTTGAATCAATTTACAACGAAGAACAATTTGAAAAGAGGAATTGAAGCAGCTCTTGAGCTGACAAATAAAAAAATCGTTTCGCTGGAGGGAGCAAAGTGAGAATACCTATCCTAAAACTGGATGATTGTCTATTGGTCTCCATTCAATGGGAGCTTGATGACCAGACTGCTCTTCAATTTCAAGAGGACCTGCTCCAAAAAATACACGAGACTAGCTCAAATGGTGTTGTCATTGATTTAACATCGATCGATTTTATCGACTCTTTTATCGCTAAAGTCCTTGGTGATGTTATCAGTATGTCCAAGCTGATGGGTGCGATTGTAGTTTTAACAGGGATCCAGCCCGCTGTTGCAATCACGCTAATAGAATTAGGGATCGGACTTGATGATGTCCTAACTGCATTGGATTTAGAAAAAGGTTTGGAGAAATTACAACAGGAATTGGGGGAATAACTGAATGAACATCCAATCCTGCATAACGATTATCAATGAATGGGACATCGTGGCTGCACGCCAGCTTGGGCGGAATGTTGCCAAAGAGCTAGGCTTCGGAACGGTTGACCAGGCTAGAATCACTACTGCCATCAGTGAACTGGCCAGAAACATATACTTATACGCCGGAAAAGGACAAATTTGCATCGATAAACTGTCTGAAGGCGGAAAAGCGGGATTGCAGATCAAAGCAGTAGACAGCGGCCCCGGTATAAGAGAAATACGCCAAGTCATGGAGGATGGTTTTTCCACATCAGGAGGACTTGGGGCCGGCCTTCCCGGAGTAAAACGCCTTATGGATGAATTTTACATAGATTCTACTCCTGGACAAGGAACACAAATTAAAGCAACTAAATGGCTCCGTTAGGGGGAAACAATATGGACTTCCGAGAAATGATGGAATCAAAGTATCGGGATATTCTTCACCATTATATTAAAGAGCAGTCAGAACAAGCATTGTATGCAGGGCAGAAATTCAGCCGCAAGTCGATTGAGCACAAAGTCGCTCCGGAAGAAATCATCAGCCTTCATAAAAGTTTGCTTCTTGAAATGTATCCTGAACTTCCAAAAGATATTATCCATTCTTTTGATATTCTGCTCGAGGTAATGGTTGGATATGGAATTGCATACCGTGAGCATCAAAGCTTAAGGCACCAGCAGGAGGAACTAAGGTCGGAAATGGAAATCGCTTCCAATGTTCAGCAAACGCTGCTGGGCACCAGTATCCCTACCGTTCCCGGATTTGATATTGGTGCGATCAGTGTCCCTGCCAAGCACATGAACGGTGATTATTTCCATTTTGTTCTGGACGAAAATGACAATATTAGTGTCGCTATCGCGGATGTAATCGGAAAAGGAATTCCGGCAGCGCTTTGCATGTCGATGATTAAGTATGCGATGGACAGCCTGCCAGAAAACCGGCTTGACCCGAGCAGTGTTCTCGAAAACCTGAACAGAGTGGTTGAACAGAACGTGGACCCTAGCATGTTCATCACTATGTTTTATGGAATGTTTAATCCTTCCAACAATATCTTCTATTATGCTTCTGCAGGGCATGAGCCTGGCTTCTATTATGATTCCAAAAAGAAGGAATTCTCTGAGCTGGTGGCTAGAGGATTGCTGTTAGGAGTGGACAAACGGACAAAGTACTCCCAGTATGAAAAAGAAATATTTCCTGGCGATATGATCATCCTGATGTCAGACGGTGTGACGGAATGCAGAACGGAAGAAGGTTTCATTGAAAAAGAAACATTAATCGGCTACATCAATAAATATATTCACTTAAATGCTCAAGAAATAGTCAATAATATCTTTAGAGAACTTGAAAAACTTCAGCATTTTCAATTGCGGGATGATTTCACCTTAATCATTTTGAAAAAAGATGTTTAATAACAACCAGAAGGGGTAAATCAAAAGAGCAATTGAATTGTAAAGGTGGGTCATTTATGAATATTTCGATAGATGTGAAAGAAACAGAAACTAAGTTAGCAATTAAAGTAACTGGCGAAATTGATGCATATACCGCTCCGCAGCTTCGTGAAAAGCTATTTCCAATGTCCGAAAAAGAGGGCGTAAAGATGGTTGTAGACCTTTCAGAGGTTAATTATATGGATAGTACTGGGCTTGGAGTATTTGTAGGAGTATTTAAAAACGTTCGTGCACACAGCGGCGAATTCAAAATTGTCGGCGTGTCTGAACGTTTGGAGAGACTTTTCGAAATCACCGGCTTGGCCGATATTATCGATATAAACAGCCAGATAGAGGGTGGAGTGCAATGAGCGTGTCATTTGACTATATTGAAATGAAAATCCCGGCAAAACCGGAATTTGTCGGCGTCGTTCGGCTGACACTGTCTGGGATTGCAAGCCGCATGGGATTTTCCTATGACGAAATAGAAGATTTAAAAATTGCGACCAGCGAGGCATGTACGAACGCAGTGCAGCATGCTTATAAAAACAATGAAAACGGCGAAGTAATCATTGGTTTTGGATTATATGAAGAGAAGCTTGAAGTGATGGTTGCAGATAATGGCCAAAGCTTTGATTTCCACTCAGCGCGCCAGGGCCTCGGTCCTTATGACCAGAATAGCTCTGTCGAATTCCTTCGCGAAGGAGGCTTGGGACTATATCTGATCGAAACCTTAATGGATGAGGTTCGAATTCATCACAAAGAGGGTGTCACGGTCTTTATGACCAAGTACCGAGAAGGAGAGCAGGTGGAGAGAGATGCAGAGACAATCTCAACCTAAGCAGCGGCCGAAAGAAGAGGTTAATGAATTAATCAAAGCCTACCAGCTGCATGAGGATGCAGACGCCCAAAATGAGCTGGTCCTTTACTATCAAAACCTTGTTGAAACAATCGCGAGAAAATACTCAAAAGGAAGGTCATTCCATGAAGATATATTCCAGGTTGGGATGATCGGTCTTTTAGGCGCAATCCGCCGTTACGATGAAACGTTCGGCAAAAGCTTCGAAGCTTTTGCTGTACCAACCATTATCGGGGAAATCAAAAGATTTTTAAGAGATAAAACATGGAGTGTCCATGTACCGCGCAGAATTAAGGAGCTTGGCCCTAAAATCAAGGCAACCGTAGAAGATTTGACTACCCAGCTGCACCGCTCCCCCCGAGTAGAGGAGATTGCGGAGGCACTGGAAGTTTCTGAGGAAGAAATACT
This sequence comes from Mesobacillus subterraneus, assembly GCF_000934845.1. Classification (GTDB taxonomy): domain Bacteria; phylum Bacillota; class Bacilli; order Bacillales; family Cytobacillaceae; genus Mesobacillus; species Mesobacillus stamsii. The sequence goes on along the minus strand of NZ_JXIQ01000049.1, from coordinate 5,291 downwards.
GGAAGCAATGGAAATGGGCAAAAGCTATCAGGCGCTATCGGTTGATCATTCGATTGAAGCCGATTCCGATGGCGGGACAGTCACCCTATTGGATATTGTCGGAAATATTGATGAAGGCTATGAAAAAATCAACCAGAAAATGGTGCTCGAAAAGGTACTACATGTGCTTAGTGAGCGTGAAAAGTTAATTATCCAATATACCTATCTTGATAACCTCAGCCAGAAAGAGGCTGGAGACAAACTGGGTATTTCGCAGATGCATGTATCAAGACTCCAGAGAAGAGCCATCAAGAAGCTTCAGGAAGCGATTCATGCGGAAAACAACAATTCGGAGTACATTACATGATTCAACTATTCAATGATAAAATAGAACTTTACGCTTACCAGACAATCAAAGAAGGTAAATTAGAGTGCGGTGACAGTTATTATTATACAGCCACCGATGATTATTTTGTCTGTGTAGTTGCAGATGGACTTGGTTCAGGACAGTACGCCCATGAAGCATCTGAAGCAGTTGTTGGCGTAGTCGAACGGCACCATCATGAAGATGTCGATACACTCATGAAATACTGCAACAACATCCTGGTGCAAAAGCGCGGTGCCGCTGTATTGATCTTCAAGGTTTATTTTAAGAGCCGCCAATTCGTGTACAGCTGTGTCGGGAATATTCGCTTTTTCCTCTACGCACCAAATGGCAAATTAGTGTATCCCTTGCCGGTTACGGGCTATCTTTCAGGGAAACCGCAAGTATTCCACACCCAACGATTTGTATACGAGCCGGATTCCAAATTTCTGATTTACTCAGATGGATTCGATATTCACGGCGCTAAAACTCTTTTGATGGGATTCCGGTCCGTAGCTTCCGTAGCGGAACAAATCAAAAACAACTATGCAAACTCAATGGATGATGCAACTTTTATTGTAGGAAGTCTACTTTAGCCAGTAGACTTCTTTTTGTTCTTTAGGTAAGAGAATACCCCTTCCACAGAAGCAGAACTGTAAAGCCCTCTTCGATTTTGATACACTAGTAAGGTATCAAGCAATATTAAAATGATTATGGAGGATTGTCTCTTGACACAAACAGTAGATAAGCAAGACCAATATGTAAAAATAATTGCCAAGGAACAATCGTTAGCAGCGAAACAGGTGCAAAGTGTGATTGCCTTGATCGCTGAAGGGAACACGGTTCCATTCATTGCACGATATCGTAAAGAAATGACAGGTGCCTTAGATGAAGTACAAATTCGCAACATCGTTGAAAGGTGGCAGTACATACAGAACTTAGAGCAGCGTAAAGAAGAAGTCATCAGGCTGATCGAGGAGCAAGGGAAGCTGACAGACGAGCTAAAAGCGGATATAGAAAAATCAATCAAGCTTCAGGAAGTAGAAGACCTATACCGTCCGTATAAGCAAAAACGAAGAACGAAAGCCACCGTCGCCAAGGAGAAGGGGCTCGAACCACTTGCACAATGGATGCTGGAATTCCCGGTAAACGGCAATTTGGAAGAAAAAGCCCAGGAGTTTCTATCCGAAGAAAAAGGTGTTGACTCTGTCGAGGATGCTATAATAGGCGCGAAAGACATCGTCGCCGAAATTATTTCCGACGATGCAGACAGCCGCAAATGGATTCGTAATGAAACCTATAAGACGGGCTCCATCGAATCTGTTGTCAAAAACGAAGAGCAGGATGAGAAAAAGGTTTACGAGATGTATTACGAATACTCGGAGCCGGTCAGTAAAGTAGTTCCTCATCGAATACTTGCGCTCAACCGCGGTGAAAAAGAAGATCTGTTAAGGGTTTCAATTAAGCCAAAAACCGATGCAATGATGAGTTATCTTCAACGCAAGTGGATTTCAAAAAGTCATTCCATAACAGCTACCCCGGTTATGGAAGCAATCGAGGATGCTTATAAGCGTTTAATCCAGCCTGCAATCGAACGAGAAATCAGGAATGAATTGACAGAAAAAGCAGAAGAGCAGGCAATTCATATTTTTTCTGAAAACCTCCGCAAACTTCTTCTTCAGCCACCGTTAAAAGGAAAGGTCGTTCTTGGGGTAGACCCAGCATTCCGGACAGGATGCAAGTTAGCTGCTGTAGATGAAACAGGAAAAGTTTTAACGATCGGTGTGATTTATCCGCATACATCAGGTGCTAAAAATACTGAGGCACGGGATAAATTCATCAAAATCTTAAAGGAATACAGTGTGGAAATGGTCGCCATTGGCAACGGTACAGCATCAAGGGAAACGGAACAATTCGTATCGGATATCCTGAAAGAATTAGATCGAGAGATGTACTATCTCATCGTAAACGAAGCCGGGGCCAGTGTGTATTCCGCCTCCGACATTGCCAGGGAAGAGTTCCCAAACTATCAAGTAGAGGAAAGAAGCGCGGTTTCGATTGCTCGCAGATTGCAGGATCCTCTGGCAGAACTCGTGAAAATTGATCCAAAATCAGTTGGAGTCGGGCAATACCAGCATGATGTAGGCCAGAAAAAGCTTTCTGAATCCCTGACGTTTGTTGTAGAAACAGCGGTTAACCAAGTAGGCGTAAATGTAAACACAGCTTCTTCTTCGCTGTTGCAATACGTATCCGGCCTATCCAAGACAGTTGCTAATAACGTAGTGAAGAAGCGAGAAGAAGAAGGAAAGTTTACGAGTCGTGCACAGCTGAAGAAAATCCCACGCCTTGGTGCCAAGACATATGAACAAGCAATCGGGTTCCTTCGAGTCATCGACGGAAAAGAACCGTTGGATCGCACCGGAATTCACCCTGAAAGCTACGACGAGGTCAAGCAGCTACTAGACAGTCTTGGCTTTAAAACATCAGATTTAGGGACAGCTTCCTTAAGAGAGGCACTCGGAAAAATCAATATCGATCAGACGGCAAACCAGCTTGGGATAGGAAAACTGACGCTTAAAGATATCATTGACGCTCTCGTCCGACCAGAAAGAGACCCGCGTGATGATTTGCCGTCACCGCTGCTCAAGAAAGATGTCTTAAAGCTGGAGGATCTAAAACAAGGGATGGAGCTGCAAGGAACTGTGCGAAATGTCGTGGATTTCGGAGCCTTCGTCGATATCGGAGTAAAACAGGATGGACTGGTCCATATCTCAAAATTAAGCAACCGTTTTGTCAAACACCCATTGGATATCGTCTCGGTAGGAGATGTGGTAACAGTATGGGTGGACAGTATAGACCAGAAAAAAGGCCGCGTAGCCTTGACGATGCGGAAACCGGAATAAGCAATACTGCAGTCTTTTTGCTTCGTTAACCTCAAGACGTTTCGGTCCGCCCTCCAATGCACAGATGCGCTACACCCGCCAGCGACAGGACGTGGCATTTTAGGCGGGCAGGGTTGTTGGAGCTGGCCAAGGCGTTTTTAAAGAATAAGGGTATCTTTCCGGCTAAATGGTACCTTATGGAGGAGGGAATGTTTGCATAAGGGTATCTTTCCGCTTGAAAGGTGCCCTTGTGGCAGTTGTTTTAGTAAAAAAACACGAAACATATAAAAATCGGTGGGTGATTTCCGATTCGCTATAAAAAGTAAAAACTCGCTCTTCGGAATAAAGTGACAGTGTTGACGTATGTTTTTTAGTGTTTTGAAATATTATAAAGGACCTTGAAGATGCATAGATAGCCAATTCTCTGTAAACCGTCAGTATAAATTGAAAAATGTAGGAGTGAGACTTCAACATGCAATATGATGCAGAGAATTCCGGAGAATATTTAGAATTGCTTGAAGACGATTGGCGTAAAGAGAAACTGCTCGCGATTCGACAAATGATTTTTGCTTATGCACCCGAATTTGAAGAGGCGATTCGCTATAAGATGTTGAATTATGGTAAAGATGATAACGATGTCTTTGCGTTAAACGCGCAAAAACATTATGTCAGTCTCTATGTGGGTGCCATAGATAAGGTAGATAATGCAGAAAATTTATTAGCGGGCTATAATTATGGAAAAGGTTGCATCCGCGTCAAAAAAACGATAAAGATTGAAGAAACGGGATTGGAACAATTTATCCAAAAGACCGTTGATATGTGGCGCACCGGTGAAGATACGGCTTGTTAAGATGAAAGTAACAAATAGACAGTAATCTGAAGCTTCGGTTTTCCTTTACTCCTTCATTTTCAATTTTTGTTACTTGTGATACTTTATTAGGTGACTATGGTTTCAGAAGGACATGCAGATAGGTTTTACTCCTGTTTCTTTTTATAAAAAAACCAACATTGATTTAAAAGTTTGATTTGATACCGATTTTTTTCATAGAAGGCTCGTTTCATTTGATTCTGGAACCAGACAGGCATAAACAATACCTCCTTAAGAGTAGTAAGTACATTATAAGGTAACATTAATATATGCTATAATGGGTTGTCAGGTTTCAAAAAAGGCAGGTAGTTTCAAATGACAGATCAAGAATTACAAAACCTCGTTCGTAACATCTCCAATGATTTATTCCATAAACAATTCAAACATAAAGCTTTCTTCAATCCGCGACTCCGTACTACCGGAGGTCGTTATATGCTGAATAGCCATAATATCGAAATCAATAGAAAATATTTTACTCAGCTAGGTCAAGAAGAGCTTATTGCTATCATCAAGCATGAGCTATGCCATTATCATCTTCACCTGGAAGGGAAAGGCTACAAGCATCAGGATAAGGACTTTAAGGAATTGCTGAAACAAGTCGGTGCTCCCAGATTTTGCTCAACTCTGCCTGAGGAAACTAAAACGAAACAAAGATCAAAAAGGCAAAAATTCCTGATTTATCAGTGCAGCAGCTGTAAGCTGACTTATCGCCGGAAAAGATCCATTAACACTACAAAGTATGTATGCGGAAAATGCCGAGGCAAACTGGTAAAAGTCAAAGAAATAGTCGAAATGGAAGGTTTCTAAGCTTGTAATGATGGGCTCGAGAAAATATTAAAAACATAGTTGACTTTTGCTTGGCTGCTCCCTATAATAGTAAGAGTCGATAAGACAAAGCACGAATGTTTAGTGGCGGTGCACCGAGGAATACCTCCCTGTTATTGTTGCTTTGTTATACGAATAGAGCTGTTTTTTGGATAAGCTATTTTAAAAAACAAATACAGATACTATTATTCCGCAGTAGCTCAGTGGTAGAGCACTCGGCTGTTAACCGAGCGGTCGTAGGTTCGAATCCTACCTGCGGAGCCATTTATTTTTCAAGGCATGGGGAAGTACTCAAGAGGCTGAAGAGGGCGCCCCTGCTAAGGGTGTAGGTCGGGTAACCGGCGCGAGGGTTCAAATCCCTCCTTCTCCGCCA
>NZ_JXIQ01000048.1 GCF_000934845.1 Mesobacillus subterraneus | reverse complement strand
ATGAGCTTCTATAATAGAAGCCATGATAATTAATTGTTTGTTGACGCTTGTTTGTTTAGTTTTCAAAGAACAATAAAATTGGAGCGGGTGATGGGAATCGAACCCACTACATCAGCTTGGAAGGCTGAGGTTTTACCAGTAAACTACACCCGCATATTTTTTTAGATCCTGATGGTCGGGAAGACAGGATTCGAACCTGCGACCCCTTGGTCCCAAACCAAGTGCTCTACCAAGCTGAGCTACTTCCCGTTATATGAATAATGGTGCGCCCGGCGGGAGTCGAACCTACAACCTTCTGATTCGTAGTCAGATGCTCTATCCAATTGAGCTACGGGCGCTTAATGTTTTAATAGCAACTTTTATATAATAACATCTTTTTTCGAGCGTGTCAATAACTTTTTTTGGTGCGGCCGAGAGGACTTGAACCTCCACGGGGTTGCCCCCACTAGGCCCTCAACCTAGCGCGTCTGCCATTCCGCCACGACCGCAGAAACATATATAACAGGTTTATATCTTACCATACCAAACCAGATTAATCAACAAGTAAATAATGGTGCGGGTGAAGGGAGTCGAACCCCCACGCCTTGCGGCGCCAGATCCTAAGTCTGGTGCGTCTGCC
>NZ_JXIQ01000047.1 GCF_000934845.1 Mesobacillus subterraneus | reverse complement strand
TTCAAACAGAATTAGATAAATTATAATCCATTATACATCATGCTCGTCACTGCTAGTTGGTGGCGAGTTTCTTATTGAAGTCGCAGAAGTATCACACGAAATATCGATCCTTGCTAAACTATACTGATTAATACAACCTTTCCGTTATGGGCTTCGACGAAGGGACGCAGGGACAGGAACCATGTCCCACCAGATTACCTGCCGCTATCCCGAATATTTTTTTGTGTTAGAGCCAACAGACAAAAATCCAAGACCCTTGATAATACTGGTTTCATCCAAATCCAACTTGTGAAATTGGTACCGTAACCTCTTGGTGGAACGAATCTTTTGTAATTTGCCATACCCCATTTCGGATGGAATATAGCCAAATTCGCTCGTTTACTAATATGAATAACCAAATTGTTTACAGGGTTTTATTTACAAATTGCTTTATCAGGATTTTAATTTTGTCCTGTGGATTTTAATGTAAAAGGAACAGGAAAGAGCCTAACAAGATATCGGATATACAAATAGAAATGGGACAATAAACCTGTCCCCATGTCCCTTTGCCTTATTTCTTTTATCGATTAATCGAACCAGCCATCCGAATATACGTATGTCGCTTCCCGCGAATCGCAATAGAATAATCCATAATATTTTCAGGAATTGCAATACCTGTGTAACCGGCATCGCCGATATGGTGTAAGTCAGCACCGACCATCTTATTTTGTAAAGCAATTTGACGGATGGTATTTGAGTCTGATCCTTCTTGGCTCGTGCCAATGGTTAACATGGCTAATGCTCCGTACTGGTGTACCAAAGAAACCCACTCATGCGCCCGTTCCACGGTTATTCCTGGTACTGTCCCTGGAGACGGAATTAAGATAACATCAGCCCCAGCTTCAACAAAGGCTTTAATGGTTTCTTCATTTAAGATAGAAGACCCGGCCTCACCCTTAACTCCAGCTCCATGCATCTTACCAGCAATGATGAAAGCATCATCGCCAAGCACATCTTTGGCTCTACCAATGGCCTTCAATATTTCTGCATTCGTAACACCTGTTTTCGGATTACCAGTCAAACAAACAAAGTCTAAGCCAAGTTCTTTTACCTTGACCAAAGAATTTTCAGCAGCTGTTCGTCCAAGAGGTAAGGAAAGTAACTCTTCGGCAGCATCGGCACTAACATCAACTGGCTCTAAATTGACACCAACAGGTCTTCCTGTTAACATCTTAAGCCGCTTAATCACTTTAGGTCCATCCGCATCCACACCTGCAATAGCAGGGTTTTCAACATCAAGCATATTAAGTAATAATAGGTCTGCACCAAAAGCAGCTGCAATCTCCGGATTGGAAATTTCATAGTAAAGCGGTTGTACCGAAACGACAATCTCAGAAACTACCGTTCTACCTTCACTAGCAGCAATCGATTGTAATAGGTCTTTTCCTTTTAGTTGTTTAAAATCGGATGCAAAACAGTTTAAAATACGTTTCATTTACTTTCACCTCACAATTCGTTATGGGAAAAGAAGAAGTTCCCTACTCACCGCATGTGACTAAGGAACTTCATTCACTCATTATTTATGCCTTATTTTTTTTGCGGATGTTATGAATTTCATCTGCAATGAATTGTACCTGAGTTCCAACGATTACTTGGATGTTGTTTTTACCAACCACGTTGATTCCAGGTACACCAGTTGCTTTGATTTTCTTCTGATCGACAGCGTCCATATCTTTTACTTCAAGACGTAAGCGAGTCACACAGTTGTCAACAGAAACAACGTTAGCATCTCCACCTAATCCTTCGTAAATTTCAGCTGCCATACCAGCGATTTTGTCTTGACCAGTTAATACAACGCCTTCACCATCTTCACTTTCCACTTCATCATCTTCCCGTCCAGGAGTCTTGATATCAAATTTAATAATCAAGAAACGGAACAAGAAGTAGTAAATTACAGCGAACACAAGACCTTGTAGTATTAACATGAACGGCATGTTAGCTAATGGAAGTCTTGAACTTAATACGAAGTCAACAAAACCTGCACTGAAACCAAAACCTGCTGTCCAGTGAAATGTTGCAGCTATAAATAGAGAAAGACCAGTTAATGCAGCGTGAACAACATATAAGAATGGAGCTAGGAACATGAATGCGAATTCCATTGGCTCAGTTACACCAGTGAAGAATGACGCGAAACCACCGGCTAACATTAGAGAAGCAACTTGCTTTTTCTGCTTTGTTTTAGCTGTATGATACATCGCTAAACCAGCTGCAGGAAGACCAAACATCATAACAGGGAAGAAACCTGCTTGATACATACCAGTTACACCTTTTTCTCCTTTACCAGACCAGAAGTTACCAATGTCATTGATACCAGCAACGTCAAACCAGAATACAGAGTTTAAGGCATGGTGTAAACCAGTTGGAATAAGTAGACGGTTAAAGAAACCATATAGCCCTGCACCTACAGAACCTAAGCTAGCCATACCTGTACCGAAGGAAACCAATCCTCCATATACAACTGGCCATACAAAGAGTAATACAAAAGAAGCAGCAAGCATAGATACAGCAGTCATAATTGGAACTAAACGTTTCCCACTAAAGAATGCTAAGGCATCCGGTAATTTTACGTGACTAAACCGGTTGTACATAATAGAAGCTATAATACCAGAAAGGATACCAACAAAAGCATTACTGATTTTTCCGAATGCCGGATTTACCGCATCTGCTTCGATTCCTTGAAGCATTGCAACCGAACCAGGTGAAAGTAATGTAGTTGTTACAAGGAATGCAACAAGACCACTAAGTGCAGCAGAACCATCACGTTCTTTTGCCATACCAAGCGCAACACCAACAGCAAATAAAATTGGGATGTTATCAATAATCGAAGCACCAGCTTTAATTAAGAAAGCTGCAACAGCACTTCCGGAACCCCAACCTGAAGGATCGATCCAATAACCGATACCCATTAAAATTGCCGCTGCTGGTAAAACTGCAACCGGTAACATTAATGAACGGCCAAGTCTTTGAAAATAATTCATCATTTTTTAACGACCTCCTTATCAGAATAGATAAAACTTACTCAAAAAATAAAAAATACAAGTGAGCGCTTTCACCTTCCTTTTTGGTGTGGAATTAATATCTTCTTCCGTATTCTAGCATAACGCAATATAGTTGTCTATACCAATATTCAATATTTTAATAATATAAATGTAAGTGTTTTCAATGTTGATTTTAAACTATGTTTCATTCATAAAACGGTAACATTTAGCATAGACATTTGAAAAATTTGCGTTTATATGTATAGACAACTATATTTAATGGTGCTATCCTAAAAATATAAATTTGATAAAGTGTGGTGTGGGGAATGAAAAAAAAGATCCTTATTACAAATCCATCGATATATACAGAAACAGATGTTATAGAAAATGGCTATTTAATCATAGAAGATAATCAAATTAAAGATATAGGAAAAATGGAAGACTCTCCTACTAGTGAGGACTATGAGGTAATCCAATTGCCTAGAAGTTCCAAAATGGTTCCAGGGATGATTGACGTTCATATCCATGGCGTTAATGGTGCGGACACCATGGATGCAACAACAGAAGCATTAGAGAAAATGGTAACCTCTTTGCCGGCAGAAGGAACCACTTGTTTTTTAGCGACAACGATTACGCAAGAGAAAACGGCGATTGAAGCGGCTCTTCAGAATGTTGCTGATTTTATCGACAACCACCAAAGGACTGGGCAAGCAGAAGTAGTGGGCATTCACCTGGAAGGTCCTTTTATTAATAAAAATAAAGCTGGTGCTCAACCGTCCAGCCATATTATCGACCCAGATTTACAAGTGTTTAAAGACTGGCAAGCATTAAGCAATGGTCATATTAAATTAGTTACTTTAGCCCCGGAACAACCTGGGGGTGCCGAATTAATCACCTATTTAAAAAATAATAATGTTATTGCTTCGATTGGTCATTCTGATGCAACATTTTCACAAGTGGAAGAGGCGATCGAACATGGATTGTCCCATGTTACGCATTTATACAATCAAATGAGCGGTCTACATCACCGTGAACCAGGTGTGGTCGGCGCAGCATTTCTTAAAGACAAATTAATGGTTGAAATCATTTCGGATGGCGTGCATGCAAGGCCTGAGGCGGTTCAGCTGGCTTATCGTCAAAAAACATCCGATAAACTAATGTTGATTACCGATGCGATGCGTGCCAAGTGTTTGAAAAATGGCATTTATGATTTAGGTGGTCAAGAAGTAACGGTTACCGACAATAAAGCCGTACTAGCAGATGGAACGTTAGCTGGTAGTGTGTTGCGAATGGGGCAAGCGTTTAAAAATATCATTGAATACACAGACTGTACGGTAGCGGACGCGATTTTAATGTCATCATCCAATGCGGCCAAAGAGTTAGGATTGTATGAACGGAAAGGAAGCATTTCAATCGGAAAAGATGCCGATATCGTTATTTTAGATAAAAACAACGAAGTCGTGATGACTTTTTGCCAAGGAAAACTGGCATTTCAGAAAGGAGAAACAAACAAATGAAAATGATAACAGCAAAAGATTACTCTAACATGAGTGAAAAAGCAGCTGCATATCTCTTAGATAAAATAAAGCAGGCGCCGGATTTAACACTTGGGTTAGCAACGGGTGGGACTCCGATAGAAACGTATAAATGCTTAGTACAAGATCATAAGAAAAATAATACAACCTACCAGCATATTACAACGTTCAATCTGGATGAATACATTGGCGTGAAAGCAGAAGACCCAAATAGTTATTATCATTACATGAAGGAACATTTATTCGACCATGTGGATATTCCAAAACAGCAAATAAATATACCGAACGGAATGGCATCAGACCTTGAACAAGAGTGCAAAGAGTATGAACAAAAAATTGCCGACCGTGGAGGGATTGATTTACAGCTTCTTGGATTAGGAAGTAATGGTCACATCGGCTTTAACGAACCAGGTACAGCCTTCGACTCGACCACACACGTGATTGAGCTTACACAAGCAACACGTGAAGCAAATGCAAGGTTTTTTGATAAAATGGAAGAGGTACCAAAACAAGCAATAACGATGGGCATCGCAAATATTATGAAAAGCAGAGAAATACTGCTAATAGTTTCTGGGGAAAAGAAAAGTAAGGCGTTAGATCGTTTATTAAATGGAGAAATCGATCCATCCTTCCCAGCTTCTATTTTGAAAAAGCATCCGAATGTTACGATTATTGCTGACGAAGCGGTATTAAAGCATACAAGAGTCCCATCCACTTTTTTACAATAACTGTAGGCCGATTTTCTGGGAGGAAAGACAAATGATTGATAAAAATTCCCCAATACCGATTTACCATCAGCTAGAAGAATCCATCAAACAACTAATAGAAAGTGGTCAATTGAAGCCTGGTGATGCATTACCATCAGAGCGCGAGTATTCTGAGCAATTTGGGATTAGCAGAATGACGGTCAGACAAGCGATTATTAATTTAGTAAACGAACGTTTCCTTTATCGTGTAAGAGGAAAAGGAACATTCGTCATGGAGCAGAAGTTTGAGCAAAATCTTCAAGGCTTAACAAGCTTTACCGAAGATATGAAAGCAAGAGGGATGGAAGCGAGTAGCAAACTCATTAATTTTGAAATCATTCCCGCCGACGCTAAATTAGCAAGTGCGCTTAATATACAAGAGCACGGCCCAGTCTATAAAATAAAAAGGATCCGGTTAGCCGAAAATATCCCAATGGCTTTAGAACGAACCTATATCTCTGCCAATCTCGTTCAAGGCTTAACGAGTGAGATTGTTAAAAATTCTTTATATTACTATGTTGAAGAAACGTTACACATGAAAATCGTTGGTGGAACACAAGTGATTGAAGCTTCCATTGCGAACAAAGAAGAAGTGAAATTGTTAGAAATCCCAGAATTATCGCCGGTAATGATCATGGAACGCAGCTCCAAATTGGAAGATAATACAGTGTTTGAAATAGTGAAATCAACGTATCGAGCTGATCGATATAAATTTATGATTGATTTGAAGAGATTCTAAGTTTGGAGTGCTTGTAAAATGACACAAAAAGTAACAGAATCATTGAACACAAATAGTCTAAAAATAGATGAAATGTCTTCTTTCGGTATTGTTTCGCTCATGCTAGAGGAAGACCGAGCAATTGAACAAGGCGTGAAAAATGCACTACCCCAAGTTGCCAAGGCGGTTGATTTAATCGTTGAAAAGTGGATGCAAGGTGCTCGCGTGTTTGTAGTCGGAGCTGGTACAAGCGGGCGACTTGGAGTATTGGATGCCGTCGAACTAGGACCAACTTTTTCCGTCGAAGAAGGCCGTTGGGTTGGGTTAGTAGCAGGTGGCAAAGAAGCAATGTGGGAGCCACTCGAACAGCATGAAGACGATGAGAACGTGGTTGTCCGTGAATTAGATGGTTATTCTTTTGGGGAAAAAGATGTGGTGATTGGAATTAGCGCTAGCGGTTCCACACCATATTCTGTTGCTGCGATTAAATATGCGAAAGAACTTCGTGCAACAGCTATTTCCATTAGCTGCAACCATGACACCATTTCATCGGAATGGAGTGACTGCGGGATAGAAGTCGTCGTTGGTCCAGAGGTGATCCGTGGCTCTACTAGATTAAAAGCCGGAACCGCACAGAAAATAGTGTTAAATATGATTTCAACAGCCACCATGATCCGTCTTGGAAAAGTTTATCAAAACCAAATGGTAGACATGCAGTTGATTAATAAAAAACTAGTCAAGCGCGCCGAGCAGACATTAATGGAATTAGTAGATGTGTCAGAGTCAGAGGCGCAAGCGTTAATGGTTAAAAGTAACCGAAATTTAAAAGCAGCCATTTTTATAGGTGTAACTGGTACGGATCTTGAAACAGCGCTCATTCATTTGGATAAAGCGAATGGCCATTTGAAAAATGCGATGATGAATTATTTGAAAGATTAATTATTTAGCCCACGTAAACCGTTCCGTTTTGGAGGGGTTTTGATTTTAAAAAGAGGTTGTGTATATGGACAACAGATTCACACGCCTTTTTTATTGTACTTTCAAACCTAAATTCATAGTTCTCATTATTATAACGGAATGAGGAACCACTTTAAAAATTTTGTGGTTTCTCGTTCCGTTATTTACCTTTTCTAGATCAAAATTACTCGCCTTTTTCCTTAATAGTGGAATGAGGATCCGTGGTTAATCTGCCGGATTCTTATTCCATTACCTAAACTAGGAGAGGGTATATATATGCATCTTTTTGCGATATAGTTCTATAGACACCCATTTCTCTGTTGGACTAAATCGCTAAAGCTGTATAGTTCAGCCAAAATCCCTAAGTGAAACGGGTACTATTCACCATTTAAAATGGTATAGATATTAGTATAAAAGTGGTATAGACATCTATATATGGTAATTGTATGATTGGTGATGAAAGATGAAAACGCTTAAAAAGGAGGTTGAGTTTTTAAAAATTTTATAAGAACATCCTTTGATTCCCACCACGGCATGACTACACAGAAAAATCCCGATTCTGGTTTTCACTCAGTTTGCCCAGGATCCATACTCCATAAGACTTTACTTAGCTACATTCCTCACGAGAGTCCAATCACATATGTATTCAACCAAGCAAATGACGTAATCTAACAAATGACTAGGAGGCTTTTCTATGAAAAAGCGTACGAAAACTAGCCTAAAATCATTGCTCGTTGGTGTATTAATGCTGTCCCAATTATTAGTTGGTGGGGCAAGTGTTGGTGCAAAAAAAGCAGCAAATGATGAGGTGTCAGATTTAATTATTTATCAAAATGTTCCGGAAGTGAATCCAGATGTAACTGATGGGGAAATACAGCTAAAGGCGCTTCATATCTATAATGAAGGTCAATTTTTGTCAGTATCGGAAAACTTAGAATGGAAATCTTCTAACAAAAATGTTGCTACTATTGACGAAAATGGGAATGTCACTTTTACTGGCCAAAATGGTAGAACATTTATAAGTGTTACTGATGGGAACTTTGAAGACAGAATTACTTTAGACAATAAAGTCGATGCAAAAAATGCTAATAACCCGAAAGGCAAGCCAGCTTCGGTTGCTAAAGTCGTTAAAGAAACGGGAGATCGTTATGATGTTATTTCAAACGCGATTGCAAATATGACGATTAACGAGAAAATCGGTCAAATGCTTATGCCGGATTTCCGTATTTATAACGGTTCGAATGTAACGGAAATGCTTCCTGAAATCGAACAGCTTGTAAAAGAATATCACCTTGGTGGTGTGATTCTTTTCAGAGAAAACGTGGTGACAACAGAACAAACAGCGAGACTAGTGTCTGACTATCAAGCGGCTGCTGAAAAATTTGGACTGCTGTTAACGATTGACCAAGAAGGTGGAATTGTTACACGTCTTCAGTCTGGAACAGATATGCCAGGTAACATGGCATTAGGTGCAACACGTTCTACAGAAATTGCTGGCAACGTAGGTCAAGCAATTGGAGAAGAACTAGCAGCACTTGGTATCAATATGAACCTAGCTCCGGTTTTAGATGTAAACAATAACCCGGATAATCCAGTTATTGGTGTCCGCTCATTTGGTAGTGATCCTACTTTAGTTGGGGATTTGGGTGTTGCTTATATCAACGGACTTCAAGGTACTGGCGTAGCGGCAACGGCTAAACACTTCCCTGGGCACGGCGATACAGCGGTTGACTCTCACTTAGGTTTACCCGAAGTTCCCCATGATAAAGAGCGTTTAATGAAAGTGGAATTATTTCCATTTCAACAAGCGATGGATGCTGGTATTGATGCTGTCATGACGGCTCACGTAACTTTCCCTAAAATTGATGGTACAAAAGTAATTTCAGCGAAAGACGGAACAGAAATTGCCATCCCTGCTACACTTTCTGAAAAAGTATTAACAGGACTAATGCGTGAAGAAATGGGCTACGACGGACTAATCATCACCGATGCGATGAACATGAAAGCTATTTCCGATCACTTTGGTCCAGTCGATGGAGCAATTCGCGCGGTAAAAGCTGGAACAGATATCGTACTAATGCCTGTAGGTCTTGCGGAAGTTGCTGAGGGACTATTGGATGCGGTTGAATCAGGAGAAATTTCTGAATCACGTATCGAGCAGTCAGTCGAAAGAATTTTAACGTTAAAAGTAAAGCGTGGCATCTTGAAAGAAGAAAATCCACAACCAATCGAAGAGAAAATTGCTAATGCCAATGCAGTAGTCGGATCTGAAGCACATAAACAACTGGAAAAGGAAGCAGCAGAGCGTTCGATTACACTTTTGAAAAATGAAAATGTACTTCCGTTGAACGTGAAGCAAGATGAAAAGATAGTTGTCATTGGAGGTTCTTTTAGTGGTAGCCTTTATGATGCGGTAGCTGCTCATCATGAAAATACGGTTCATATCAATCATGCAAAGTTACTAACAGCTGATCAATTGGCTGAACTAGAGAATGCTTCTGCAGTTATTGTAAGTACTTATTCTTACAGCCTGTGGACGAAATCACCGGACCATCCACAAATGCAAATGGTAAACCAAATTATAGAGGCAGTGGATGCGCCAGTAATTGGTCTAGGCATTCGCAATCCATATGACATCATGGCATATCCAGGTGTAGATGCTTACCTTGCACAATACGGGTTCAGACCAGCAAGTTTTGAAGCTACAGCAGCAACATTGTTCGGAGAAAATAACCCAACAGGGCAATTACCAATTGATATTCCTGGACTGTATGAGTTTGGGCATGGGCTGAGTTACTAAATTTGTTATACGGACGCAGCTACAAAGTGTGTGCGCTCGAAAATTGGCGCCAAAAAAAGCCTATTGAACGCCAGAAAACACAAGTGAACGCTCATAAATCAATCGCAATTCAATAAAAACAAAGGGGTTGTACGAATGAAAAAATGGTTAATTGCCATAATAGCAATCACTATGGTATC
Source organism: Mesobacillus subterraneus (assembly GCF_000934845.1). Taxonomy (GTDB): domain Bacteria; phylum Bacillota; class Bacilli; order Bacillales; family Cytobacillaceae; genus Mesobacillus; species Mesobacillus stamsii. Next base: position 3,134 of record NZ_JXIQ01000047.1, on the reverse strand, counting down.
CACATCTTTTTCTGCTGTATTTGCAACAGGCAATGGAAATGGGAACCAGTACGGTCATGAAAAAGGAGTAGGAAATCCTCATAAGTTTCAACTTGGGGTAGAAGCATTGCTAAGCGACCACAAAGACTTAATCGCAGGCAAAAAGGTTGGGTTAATTACGAATCCTACCGGTGTGGATCAAAAGCTAAATAGCATTGTAGATTTATTGCAAAATGATCCGGATGTAGAACTTACTGCATTATATGGACCAGAACATGGTGTCCGCGGAGATGCTCAAGCTGGATCATACATTAAATCTTATATAGATGAACCCACTGGATTACCAGTGTACAGCCTGTATGGTTCAACAAGAAAGCCAACAGCCGAAATGTTAGCGGATATTGATGTGTTACTTTTTGACATTCAAGATGTTGGTACTCGTTTTTACACATACATTTACACCATGGCTTATGCAATGGAAGCGGCTAAGGAAAATGACATTCCATTTATTGTATTAGACCGTCCAAATCCACTTGGTGGGGAAAAAGTAGAAGGACCAGTCCTTGATGAGGAATATAAGTCTTTCGTTGGTAACTATCCTATTCCCCTTCGCCACGGGATGACTGTTGGGGAGTTAGCGAAGTTATTTAATGAAGAGTTCAAAATTGGTGCAGACCTTACAGTCGTTGAGATGAGTGGCTGGGATCGTGATATGTATTATGATGAAACACCATTAGAATTTGTTGCGCCATCACCAAACATGCCAACATTAGATACAGCACTAGTTTATCCTGGTGCAGCGTTAATTGAAGGTACGACGAATATTTCTGAAGGTCGCGGTACAACTCAACCATTTGAGTTACTCGGTGCACCGTTCATTAACAGCACTGAATTTGCGGCAACATTAAATGAGTTGAACTTGCCAGGAGTTACTTTTAGAGCAGCATCCTTCACCCCAAGCTTCTCTAAAAATGCTGGTAAATTAACACATGGTGTTCAAATTCACATAACCGATCGTGATGCGTACCAACCGGTAGAAACTGGTCTCCATATCGTGAAAACAATGAACGATCTGTATCCAGAAGATGTACAATTTCGTAGCTTCTTCAACAACTTAATCGGTAACGGTTGGGTACTAGAAGCCATTCAAAATGGCCAGTCTGTAGAAGAAATCCAAGCACAATGGCAAGAAGGATTAGATGAGTTTAAGCAAGTTCGTGCCGAGTATCTAATCTACTAAATCAACAAAAAGGGAGGCTAATATGAATAAGAAAAAGGGGATAATCGTAGCTTCGCTTGTCTTAAGTAGTTCGATCTTCTTTCCGACAGTTAGTGCTTTTGGATCAGAAGGAAAACCAACGCTAGAAATACCGATGGAAAAACCGTCCTCTAAAAAGCCACATCCAGTCTTTTCATGGAATATCCCTGGTGTAAATTCACCTGTCCTTCACCCTGGTTTAGCTAGGGGAGCGGGAATGGTTCAACAGCCATTAGATGAAATTGACAGTGTGATGTCGGATTTGATAGCTGATGGTGTCATGCCAGGTGCGGTTACGATCGTGGCTCGTCGTGGTCATATTGTTCAACAAGGTGCCTATGGTTATGCCGCAAAATACACTGATGGGATCAAGACGGAAATGGACCATCCGATTTTAATGCAAGAAGATACAATTTTTGATTTAGCATCAATCAGTAAAGTGTTTACGTCAACAGCAGCAATGATTTTGTATGAACAAGGTTATTTTGACTTGCAAGACCCTGTGGCTAACTATATCCCTGAGTTTGCACAAAATGGAAAAGAAGAGGTGACCATTAGTCAACTATTGACCCATACGTCTGGGTTTGTTGCATGGGTTCCGCTTTATGCCCAAGAGGAAACAAGAGAGGACCGTCTTCAATATGTCTTTAATTATCCGTTACGCATTCAACCAGGAGAAAAGTACACGTATAGTGATTTAAATATGATCACGCTCGGCGCATTAGTTGAACGCTTGTCCGGTCAAAGATTGGATCAATTCGTTGCAGAGAATATAACGAAGCCTCTAGGAATGAAAGATACGATGTACAATCCTCCTTCCGAACTGAAAAATAGAATTGCTGCGACCGAATACCAAGCCTTTCCTAATCGAGGTCTTGTATGGGGAGAAGTTCATGATGAGAATGCTTGGTCGTTAGACGGGGTAGCTGGTCATGCTGGTATTTTTTCAACAGCAACGGATTTAGCTAAATTCGCTCATGTTATTGTCAACGATGGGCGTTATGGTGGGAAACAAATCCTTCAGCCAGAAACGGTGAAGTTGCTAGTTGAAAATCAAATCCCTGAATTCTCGGCTAATAGCCATGGACTCGGTTACGAAATTGATCAAGGCTGGTACATGGATGCTTTATTTGGTAATTCGATTGGACATACAGGTTATACAGGAACATCGATGGTAATTAATAAACAAAACAACACCATTGCTATCCTATTAACCAACCGTGTTCATCCATCCAGGTCAACACCATCAACGAATTCGGCGCGTCGTCAATTTGCGCGTCAAGTAGCTGACGCCATACCGGTAGCTATTCCGAACAAGGATGATGCTTGGTTCTCTGGTTATGGAAGTAACCTGAATAGCGCGCTAACAGCAGAGGTGGATTTGGAAGCAGAAGCTACACTATCTTTTGATACTTGGTATCGATTAGAAGATGGCTATGACTTTGGCCTAGTAGAAACGTCGGTGGATGGCGACAATTGGACGGTTGCCGAGACTTATACTGGTAGCTCAGAATGGAAAACGAATAAATTTAACATAACAGAGCATACAAAATATATCAGGTTCCGATATGATACGGATACTAATACAAACCGAAGAGGCTGGTATGTTTATAATCCGTCAATCACACGATCTAATGGAGAAACAATCCATCTAGAATTCTCAAATGACGGTTGGGAACTAAGAAACTATTAATCTGGTGAGGGTAATTCCCTCACCTTTGGTTTGTAAGAGTAATACAAAAAATAGTCTACCAAATGAGTGCCCCTCATCGCTTGTAAGAAAAGAGAATTGGTGCAACGGGAGAACAGGGCCTCTCTATAAGGATTGGGTCGTGAACTACTCCCACCACTTACCACCCTTACAGGTCGCTTGAAGTGGGGGCTTCTCGACTTATCG
>NZ_JXIQ01000046.1 GCF_000934845.1 Mesobacillus subterraneus | reverse complement strand
TAGCCAAGCGGTAAGGCAACGGACTTTGACTCCGTCATGCGTTGGTTCGAATCCAGCTAGCCCAGCCATTTTTATTTTCTTTTTTGCATTTAGATGTTTAAGAGGCGATAAATAAATTTATCCTATTCAATGAGCCATTAGCTCAGTCGGTAGAGCATCTGACTTTTAATCAGAGGGTCGAAGGTTCGAGTCCTTCATGGCTCACTCATCATGACCCCTAGAGGAAACTTGTCCTTTATTTTTAGGGGTCTTACCTATATAATAAAATCATGCGGAAGTAGTTCAGTGGTAGAATACAACCTTGCCAAGGTTGGGGTCGCGGGTTCGAATCCCGTCTTCCGCTCCA
>NZ_JXIQ01000045.1 GCF_000934845.1 Mesobacillus subterraneus | reverse complement strand
TAACCAGCTGAGCTATAGGCCCTTATGGAGCGGGTGAAGAGAATCGAACTCTCATCATCAGCTTGGAAGGCTGAGGTTTTACCACTAAACTACACCCGCAAAAAATGGGGCGACTGATGGGAATCGAACCCACGAATGCCTGAACCACAATCAGGTGCGTTAACCACTTCGCCACAACCGCCATATTACATTTAAATTAAATAAGGTGGCTCAGGACGGAATCGAACCGCCGACACAAGGATTTTCAGTCCTTTGCTCTACCGACTGAGCTACTGAGCCGCTATCATTTTTCCTAAACATGGTTAGCAATAAGTCCTATACTCAAAAGTTCTTATACTTTTTCGCAAGTTGCAGCAGAAGCACAATTTCCTCTACCGACTTAACTAAACCAAATTAAAATGGCGGTCCCGACCGGGATCGAACCGGCGATCTCCTGCGTGACAGGCAGGCATGTTAACCGCTACACC
>NZ_JXIQ01000044.1 GCF_000934845.1 Mesobacillus subterraneus | reverse complement strand
TGACCCCTACGGGATTCGAACCCGTGTTACCGCCGTGAAAGGGCGGTGTCTTAACCGCTTGACCAAGGGGCCATTATACTATTTTCAGAGCTTCCAAGCGGGCTCGAACCGCTGACCTCTTCCTTACCATGGAAGTGCTCTACCTGCTGAGCTATGGAAGCATGAACTTGCTGCCAGCTCAAATAACTTTCGTCATTTAGAGATAATGGCTCCGCAGGTAGGATTCGAACCTACGACCGCTCGGTTAACAGCCGAGTGCTCTACCACTGAGCTACTGCGGAATAGTGGAAATTAGCATAACTCTTGCAGATGTTGAATGCCTCATCTTAGAAGTTTGTCCAAAATGAAAGTACATTATTGCCCGGCGGCGTCCTACTCTCACAGGGGGAGACCCCCAACTACCATCGGCGCTGAGAAGCTTAACTTCCGTGTTCGGTATG
>NZ_JXIQ01000043.1 GCF_000934845.1 Mesobacillus subterraneus | reverse complement strand
CCCCTCCGCCGCTACCAAATTTAATCTGGTTGAACCTATTCAATCTAGGATATCCTGGACCTTTAGCTCAGCTGGTTAGAGCAGACGGCTCATAACCGTCCGGTCGTAGGTTCGAGTCCTACAAGGTCCACCATTTTATCTGAATGAAATAATGGAGGTATACCCAAGTCTGGCTGAAGGGATCGGTCTTGAAAACCGACAGGCGGGTAACACCGCGCGGGGGTTCGAATCCCTCTACCTCCTCCATAATTGGTATTGTCTAGCGTGTAGCAAGGAGTTTTCTTTATCGGAATACGCTCAAGTTATACCAGTTGAGTTGTTTCTCTAAGTGTAAATTAATATTATCGCGGGGTGGAGCAGTCCGGTAGCTCGTCGGGCTCATAACCCGAAGGTCGCAGGTTCAAATCCTGCCCCCGCAAT
>NZ_JXIQ01000042.1 GCF_000934845.1 Mesobacillus subterraneus | reverse complement strand
TTCATTTTTGGTTAAGTCCTCGAACGATTAGTATCAGTCAGCTCCACACGTCACCGCGCTTCCACCTCTGACCTATCAACCTGATCATCTTTCAGGGTTCTTACTAGCTTGCGCTATGGGAAATCTCATCTTGAGGGGGGCTTCATGCTTAGATGCTTTCAGCACTTATCCCGTCCGCACATAGCTACCCAGCGATGCCTTTGGCAAGACAACTGGTACACCAGCGGTGCGTCCATCCCGGTCCTCTCGTACTAAGGACAGCTCCTCTCAAATTTCCTGCGCCCACGACGGATAGGGACCGAACTGTCTCACGACGTTCTGAACCCAGCTCGCGTACCGCTTTAATGGGCGAACAGCCCAACCCTTGGGACCGACTACAGCCCCAGGATGCGATGAGCCGACATCGAGGTGCCAAACCTCCCCGTCGATGTGGACTCTTGGGGGAGATAAGCCTGTTATCCCCGGGGTAGCTTTTATCCGTTGAGCGATGGCCCTTCCATGCGGAACCACCGGATCACTAAGCCCGACTTTCGTCCCTGCTCGACTTGTAGGTCTCGCAGTCAAGCTCCCTTGTGCCTTTACACTCTGCGAATGATTTCCAACCATTCTGAGGGAACCTTTGGGCGCCTCCGTTACTCTTTAGGAGGCGACCGCCCCAGTCAAACTGCCCACCTGACACTGTCTCCCGCCCCGATTAGGGGCGCGGGTTAGAATTTCAATACAGCCAGGGTAGTATCCCACCGACGCCTCCACCGAAGCTAGCGCTCCGGCTTCTCAGGCTCCTACCTATCCTGTACAAGCTGTACCAAAATTCAATATCAGGCTACAGTAAAGCTCCACGGGGTCTTTCCGTCCTGTCGCGGGTAACCTGCATCTTCACAGGTACTATAATTTCACCGAGTCTCTCGTTGAGACAGTGCCCAGATCGTTACGCCTTTCGTGCGGGTCGGAACTTACCCGACAAGGAATTTCGCTACCTTAGGACCGTTATAGTTACGGCCGCCGTTTACTGGGGCTTCGATTCAGAGCTTCGCGTGAGCTAACCCCTCCTCTTAACCTTCCAGCACCGGGCAGGCGTCAGCCCCTATACTTCGCCTTGCGGCTTCGCAGAGACCTGTGTTTTTGCTAAACAGTCGCCTGGGCCTATTCACTGCGGCTCATCCGGGCTATTCACCCAAATGAGCACCCCTTCTCCCGAAGTTACGGGGTCATTTTGCCGAGTTCCTTAACGAGAGTTCTCTCGCTCACCTTAGGATTCTCTCCTCGCCTACCTGTGTCGGTTTGCGGTACGGGCACCTAATATCATCGCTAGAGGCTTTTCTTGGCAGTGTGGAATCAGGAACTTCGGTACTTTATTTCCCTCGCTGTCACAGCTCAGCCTTCACGCAAGCGGGATTTGCCTCGCTTGCAGCCTACCTGCTTAGACGCGCATATCCAACAGCGCGCTTACCCTATCCTCCTGCGTCCCCCCGTCGCTCAAACGATAAAGAGGTGGTACAGGAATATCAACCTGTTGTCCATCGCCTACGCCTTTCGGCCTCGGCTTAGGTCCCGACTAACCCTGAGAGGACGAGCCTTCCTCAGGAAACCTTAGGCATTCGGTGGATGGGATTCTCACCCATCTTTCGCTACTCATACCGGCATTCTCACTTCTAAGCGCTCCACCAGTCCTTCCGGTCTGACTTCAACGCCCTTAGAACGCTCTCCTACCACTGACATCTAAGATGTCAATCCACAGCTTCGGTGATCCGTTTAGCCCCGGTACATTTTCGGCGCAGAGTCACTCGACCAGTGAGCTATTACGCACTCTTTAAATGGTGGCTGCTTCTAAGCCAACATCCTGGTTGTCTAAGCAACTCCACATCCTTTTCCACTTAACGGATACTTTGGGACCTTAGCTGGTGGTCTGGGCTGTTTCCCTTTTGACTACGGATCTTATCACTCGCAGTCTGACTCCCACGGATAAGTCTTTGGCATTCGGAGTTTGTCTGAATTCGGTAACCCGATGAGGGCCCCTAGTCCAAACAGTGCTCTACCTCCAAGACTCTTTCTACGTGAGGCTAGCCCTAAAGCTATTTCGGAGAGAACCAGCTATCTCCAAGTTCGATTGGAATTTCTCCGCTACCCACACCTCATCCCCGCACTTTTCAACGTGCGTGGGTTCGGGCCTCCAGTTGGTGTTACCCAACCTTCACCCTGGACATGGGTAGATCACCTGGTTTCGGGTCTACGACCACATACTAATGCGCCCTATTCAGACTCGCTTTCGCTGCGGCTCCGTCTTCTCAACTTAACCTTGCATGTAATCGTAACTCGCCGGTTCATTCTACAAAAGGCACGCCATCACCCGGCCTGTTTCGAAAAACAAGCACTGGGCTTTGACTACTTGTAGGCACACGGTTTCAGGATCTCTTTCACTCCCCTTCCGGGGTGCTTTTCACCTTTCCCTCACGGTACTGGTTCACTATCGGTCACTAGGGAGTATTTAGCCTTGGGAGATGGTCCTCCCAGCTTCCGACGGGATTTCTCGTGTCCCGCCGTACTCAGGATCCACTCAGGAGGGAACGAAGTTTCAACTACAGGGTTTTTACCTTCTCTGACGGGCCTTTCCAGGCCGCTTCATCTACCCCGTTCCTTTGTAACTCCATGTTGAGTGTCCTACAACCCCAAGAGGCAAGCCTCTTGGTTTGGGCTATGTCCCGTTTCGCTCGCCGCTACTCAGGGAATCGCGTTTGCTTTCTCTTCCTCCGGGTACTTAGATGTTTCAGTTCCCCGGGTCTGCCTTCCATGCCCTATGTATTCAGGCATGAATCCTGTTCCATTACGAACAGTGGGTTTCCCCATTCGGAAATCTCCGGATCAAAGCTTACTTACAGCTCCCCGAAGCATATCGGTGTTAGTCCCGTCCTTCATCGGCTCCTAGTGCCAAGGCATCCACCGTGCGCCCTTTCTAACTTAACCAATGTTTTCGGTGAAGGATCAGCTTCGAATCTCTTCGTCAGCTGCTGATTCACCTTTTCTTGGTCATCCCTCTTCTTTTCAGAAAGAAGGAAAACTAAAATGGCAATCAAGGAATAATAAACATTATTCCCACTCGGTTTTTCTTGGTTCTTCTT
>NZ_JXIQ01000041.1 GCF_000934845.1 Mesobacillus subterraneus | reverse complement strand
CAAGATTTTTTCGCGTAAGCGAAAATAATCTTCCTTACTTTTTCGCGTAAGCGAAAATAATCTTCCTTAATTTTTCGCGATAGCGAAAATAATTTTCTTAACGTTTTTCGCGTCACCGAAAATAATTTCCTTAGCGTTTTAGCGCTTGCGAAAAAACTTCCTTTATAACGCCGGTGTAGCTCAATTGGTAGAGCAACTGACTTGTAATCAGTAGGTTGGGGGTTCAAGTCCTCTTGCCGGCACCATTTGTACGAGCCATTAGCTCAGTCGGTAGAGCATCTGACTTTTAATCAGAGGGTCGAAGGTTCAAGTCCTTCATGGCTCACTAAGTTTTTTTCGCGACAGCGAAAAAAAACTTCCTTAATTCGCGACAGCGAAAATAACTTTTTAATATTTTGCTTCATCGGAACAATTTTAATATGCGGGTGTGGCGGAATTGGCAGACGCACCAGACTTAGGATCTGGCGCCGCAAGGCGTGGGGGTTCGACTCCCTTCACCCGCATCATTTTTTGTGTCAATATAAAATTCCATAAATGCGGAAGTAGTTCAGTGGTAGAATACAACCTTGCCAAGGTTGGGGTCGCGGGTTCGAATCCCGTCTTCCGCTCCATTTTTTAGCCGGGGTGGCGGAACTGGCAGACGCACAGGACTTAAAATCCTGCGGTAGGTGACTACCGTACCGGTTCGATTCCGGTCCTCGGCACTACCAAGTAAGCGAATGTGCTATTTATGCGCCCGTAGCTCAATTGGATAGAGCGTCTGACTTCGGATCAGAAGGTTATGGGTTCGACTCCTTTCGGGCGCGCCATGATATTTTCTCTTAATCGGGGAGTAGCTCAGCTTGGTAGAGCACTTGGTTTGGGACCAAGGGGTCGCAGGTTCGAATCCTGTCTTCCCGA
>NZ_JXIQ01000040.1 GCF_000934845.1 Mesobacillus subterraneus | reverse complement strand
GGATGGCGAAGTCAAGCATTTCCTGCAGCGAAGGATCTACGAGACTTAAAGACGGATGATCGGAGGTGGCTTGGCTTAAATCCGGTTTCACTTGATTGTGACCCTTACCTTGACCTTGCTGCCCTTGACCTTGATGGCCCTGACCTTGTTGCCCTTTGCCTTGTTGACTCTGGACCTGTGTATTCGTATTTGTTTCGTCAGCTTGAGTTGTCTGTATAGCATTCTCTTGGGGAGCTAGGGATGAAGCATTAGCCAGCAAAATACCTCCTCCAGTTAAAAGTCCGATAGCTGCTACTGTTGAAATCATAAATTTCTTGTTCATGTCAATCTCTCCTTTTTATCTATCATTCTGTCCTACAACCTTAGAATACAGAGAGAGTTTGACGGGCTAAAGACGAATTTATGACGAAAATAAGTTTTTTCATGGGGGGTTTCCCTGATGCTGTGGTTTATCTGTATTTTTCATGGAAAGGGGAGAGCATTATTTCCTTTATATTATTAGATTACGTTCTCTAATAAGGGACATGGAAGCGACATGGGTACAGGTTTATTGTCCCATTTCTGTTTGTATATTCGATATCCTATTAAGCTCTTTCCTATCCCTTTTACATTAAGAGCCACAGGACAAAATTAAAATCCTGATAAAGCAATTTGTAAATAAAAGCATGTAAACAATTTGGTTATTTATATTAGAAAACGAACGAATTTGGCTATATTCCATCCGAAATGGGGTTTGACAAATTACAAAAGATTCATTCCACCAAGAGATTACGGTACCAACTTCACAAGTTGGATTTGGATGAAACCAGTATTATCAAGGGTCTTGGATTTTTGTCCGTTGGCTCTAACACAAAAAAATATTCGGGATAGCTGCAGGGAATCTGGTGGGACATGGTTCCTGTCCCTGCGTCCCTTTTTTACTATATCCAGCTATTGCCCATATCAGTAATGCATACTTTCTTCGCCCGACTGATTCTCTCATTGTTAAAACTAAATTTTCGATTCGAACTACTTCTATAGAGTGTTCCCAGCTGCGCTACTGTATTTTTATTAACAATTTCTGCACGCCTGGCAGAATTATTCGAAAAAACGACACATAATAAGTAAATTATTGGTTTTTTATTACGATATAATAATTTATAGCCCCACTGAAGTTCTTCTTTAAACCTCTCTTTTTTTCAAAAAAACAAAGATGAAAGCTGGTCGATTCCTTTATGAAGAACATTGGTAATACGAAGAATATTTGTAACAAGAAACAACCTCAAGTAACCGTACTAATGAAGCATTTTAAGAATCCAAAAGAACGTGAAGAAATTGAAAAGAATTTAAAAGTAGGTGCTGAGTTTGACATGAGGCATCGAGGACATTTTTTATTTTATGGGGAAGATTTTATCAGCTATAAACTCGAACGCCCCTACGACAAAAACCGCAATGAATTTCTCCGTATCCTAACAAAGTACATGAGTAATACCTTGGAAGATCAATGCCCTTCCTCATGGAAAAAGTGCAAGAGGCCATTCTGGGAAGAATTGATCTTCACCCACTTACCTCATGTTATTAGAATTACCCCTGACCAAAAACAAGTTGAAACCTTCCTTTCCCAATTAAAAATGTTTATTCAGTGGCTCGATAAACGGGTTGGAACTACTTGGTTTCCAGTCGTTGATAAGTATTCAAAAGAGGCTATTTCTGACCTAAAAATGTCTGAGCAAGTACTAAATGCTATATTTTTGAGAGACTTCCCACAAATTCACCAGAAAGACTTTAGTGCCAAAAAAAGCATCGAAAAAATGAAACAAAGTTTTGATCAATATACTAAAAGCTTGGATAGTCTTTTCGAGGTTACAAGTATCATTGACCAGATTACTGTATTAACAGAATTCAATACCAATAAAACCTTTTACGTAAAAGGTTTACCAACCCAACTAATAATTCCTGGACTTATTATGAGTGGTGGAATTGGCCGAAAGAGCGGAACCCTTCTTTGGGAGTGGTTTCAAACAGAAGGAATCTATCCACAAAAGGGGAGAAAATACCTTAAACTAGCTTAATAGTTAATTATATACTCTCACGTAGCATTCCCATTCCCAAAATCATCAATAACTAACATTTCTTCAACGTCTCTTTCATTTCCTATTGTATAAATTGATCATTTACCAAACCCAATAGGAGCTAGTGGACTAGCTGGGTCCTTTTGGGTTTCTGTGCTTCGGCTTTAATCCCTGGAGTAACTATTCCATCCCATTAAAAAGTGGTATAAGGAACCAATTTGGTCAGAGGCTGAAAAAAAGTGGCCTCTCACAAGTTCACTTACCCCATGAGAAACCTCTAATTTTTAGGTCTCGGCACCATTCCGGCACCAAAAACGTTATGATGACTCAAAAACCCTTATATATCAAGGGTCTTTTGGGTGTTTTACATCATGCCGACCCTAAGGTGAGAGTGTGTAATATCTTTAACTAGGTGTGCGTAAATTGCGGAAAATCAAGGTTTTGCTAAATTCTGTCAGTAACATCTTTAACGATAATTCACTGTTTTTCATTTGATTGCGTTAGCAAAATGTTAACATCGCAGATAAAATGATGTAGGAGTGTATATCTTAATCGACAACTCTACTGTATATTTTACTAAGCATTTTTATTTATTGTACTTAAATATAGGTTTAATGAATCTTCTACTTCGCCCTCGACTAACTTAATAAAGTCATCATATTCTTTTTGCGTATGTGCTTTATCTAATGCATCATAATAAGCTATTCGATTTTCCACTTTAATAACAATTGGTGGAAAACCATCTTTCATGAGTTCTAAATTTAGTAACAACCGTGATGTCCGACCATTTCCATCAATAAATGGATGAATGCCAACAAAAATAGCATGTAGCATAGCTCCACGAGCAACTGGATGCAATTTTTTTGTTTCTGCTTTTTCATACCATGCCATCAACTGTTCCATCTCTTCTCTTATGCGGAAGGGAGTTGGATGTATATGTTTAGCACCAGAAATAAAAACTTGCTGGTCCCGATATTCACCCGCATATTCATCATCGATTCCTTTTAGTACAAGCCGATGTAGATTCTTTATTTGCCACTCCGACAAAGGTTCACTTTTTTGTACAATCTCTTCTACAAAGTGAATCGCATCTCGATGATTAAGAACTTCCAAGTGTTCACGCAGCGTTTTACCACCAACAGTAATTCCCTCTAAAACTACCTTCGTTTCGTTGATAGTTAACGTGTTTCCTTCAATCGCATTAGTATTGTATGTCCATTCGAGTAATAACTTTTCACGTAAACTTTTGACTGTATATTTGGGTAATGGTCGATTGGCATCTAGAAGAACTTTTTTTTGATTAATATGATCAAACATTGGCTTAACACCTCTCTCACTCAAACATGAACTTAAATTGAGAATAGCATCGTTGCTCTGAATATACCCTGTAAACCAATATTATTCAAATCTAAGCTTTTACAAGTTTCAATAAATGCACGTACATCATCTTGCCATTTGCAGCTTTTTCTTAAGGAGTAAAATCAGTCGCTGTTTTCTTTATATTACGTGCATGACTATAAGGTCTATTACGACTTTGCGCTTTATAAAGATCCTATTTTAATTTTATATTTTCTTTTCTTAGTCTAATAATCTCTGTTAAAGCCTGATTGAACTGTTCTTGAATAACCATTAAAGCTATTCCAATCATTAAATCTTTAACTCATTACCAATATTTTTCACCCTTTTGTTTTAGTAGACCTTGAGAGGAATTGTTCTTTTTTATATTGGATATAATGGAAATTTAGTAACAAATCCATCAAGAAAGTGAGGTTTACAAATAAAATGGAAGGTCATTTTTACAGACGGGGCTGTACCTGCAAAAAGAAGAAAAAATGCATATGTGGTTCAAACTGGGCTTTCACAATTGATATTGGATTAGACCCAATCACCGGCAAGAGATATAATGCTACATATAAACTAGACAATAAAAAAGGAGTTTCTTAGTTGTATGCCAAACACACGAAGAAAGTTTAACTCAGAAGAAAAAGCACGAATAGTGCTGGGGAGGGACATGGGGACAGGTTTATTGTCCCATTTCTGTTTGTATATCCGATATCCTATTAGGCTCTTTCCTGTCCCTTT
>NZ_JXIQ01000004.1 GCF_000934845.1 Mesobacillus subterraneus | reverse complement strand
TTGACATACTACCGCAGGTCTTTGATTATGTTCGCACCGCACTTTCCTTACTTCTATATATTTACTTCTATTGCTTTTCAAAAAATCCCTTTTATTTTATCAAAATTTTATTTATTCTTGCATTTTTAAAAATATTCTATTTACAATAAAGGTATCTTAAGAGGAGAGGATAACGAATGCTCTCACTTCCCAAAAAGGGAGAGATTTTGGAAGCAGTTATTTTAAGCTTTTTTGAAGTTTCATTTTTCATGGTAAAATAGATAGGGAACTTTAGTTTTCGGAGGGATTAGCTTGAAAAAGGCGTTTCGTGTTTTATTTTCACTTTTACTGATATTTGCCTCCTTTGGCATATTCATTTCAAATAAAGTCATGTTTTTAAAAAGGAGGGAGGAGGAGGAAATTGTTCACCAGGAAGCGGAGGCTGGCCATCTGATTCCTGGCGAGTATGAGTCCCTTCCAAAAACGGAAGTGACCATCCCTTCATCCTTTGGCTATGAGGTGAAGGCTATCCTGGTAGAACCCCATGACACGAATCATTATATTATAATTTCCCACGGTGTGACCCAGAGCAAAATGAATTCTATAAAATATATGAATCTCTTTCTGAACAGGGGCTTTAATGCGGTTATTTACGACCATCGCCGCCACGGGGAATCCGGTGGGAAAACAACAAGCTATGGATATTATGAAAAATTCGATCTTCAATCGGTGGTACATTGGCTAAGAAAAGAAAAAGGTTCGGATCTCCTGCTTGGCATCCATGGGGAATCCATGGGCGCTGCGACCTTGCTTCTGTACGCAGGGATGCTTGAGGATGGTGCTGATTTCTATATTGCGGATTGCCCGTTTTCCGACTTCAGCGAACAGCTCGCTTATCGAATCAAGGAAGAAGTCAAACTATTCCCGCCAAAACTTTTGCTTCCGGTAGCCAATCTGTTTATCCGTATTCGCGATAAATATTCCTTAAGTGAGGTATCTCCGATTGCAGTTATCGAAAATATTAAGAATCCGATCCTGTTTATCCACAGCCGCATGGACGATTTCATTCTGCCATCCATGACCGAGGCTCTGTTTAAACAGAAAAAAGGACCAAAGAAGCTGTTCATGGCTGAAAACGGCCTTCACGCCCAATCATACAGCCAAAATCAGGAGCAATACGAAAAAGTAGTCGATGAATTTCTTGAGGAATACGTGTTTTAACGGTGATGATATTGCTGCTGCGGACAGCATGCTATTAGAAAAGGGTACCTGGAGCCGCCCTTTACCCCTTTTCTCCTGGCGATCGATTTCTTTTCCTTCTGCATTCAATTATCATTTTTTGTAAACGTTTGTTTTATCATAAAAACTCATTCTTGGATTTAGATACTCATTCGGGCTTTTCAATTGGAAGCATCCGTTGGTCTTATGAAAGTCCAGCGTCATTTCCTCAGCAAAAAATACTTCCTTCGCTTTTTCGATATAAATGGAGATATTTCCTGTTTCTATTGAGTGCTCTTCCGCTTCTTTTTCCCTTTCAAACCAGAGAGCAGCCACACCATTCACTGCACAACCGCAGCCGTCTATATCGTATTTCAATTTCACATAACCTTGTTTGCCTGCGATTTGTTCACTCAGTTTATTTGATGCTGCTTCGGTGATTTTCAATTTCACGATTGCACTTCCTTTCCGAGATTTCATTTTACCATACAGATCCCTTTTTTACGTTCCCAGCTCTATGTGAAAATGTCTTGCAATTTTCCTATTTAACTTTTACTATCAAAGATAATTCTGACAACCTGAAAGGAGTGCTTTTTTTGTCAAAAGTTACAATTAAGGTCAATGATAATGGATCTTTACGGATTTCCGGCGATGTAGAGCTGCTGGATGGAGCCGGCAATAAGTATGAGACAAAGCCCGTGTTCTCGCTTTGCCGCTGTGGTATGAGCAAAAATATGCCGTTTTGCGACGCTTCCCATAAAGGGAAATTTGAGTCGTCCGTGCGCGCGCCGCAAGCGGAAGACACGGAATAATCCATTCTGGGGAATGATAGCCATTGTCCCTTTTTGTTGCGGACAATGGCTACCATTCGACTGCAAGCCTGACATCCGCAATTGCTGAGATTTCAATAAGATGAATTTCCTCAAACCGATCGATAATATGGAGTTTCTCCCCAAGCTCGTTCCAGTAATGGACTTTCCCGATCACCAATTCATACTTGCTGTGGCGGAAATAAGAAATGCTGACGAGCCTGTTGTACTCCATCGCCTCAAGGATTGTTTCATTCAATTGCTCAAGCTGCTGTTCATCCAGTTGTTTCTCTTTTTCGTATTGATCTTCCTGTGCCCAGTCACGGAGCATTTTTACATGTTCAGGAAGCATCATAGATGTCCACTTGATTCTTCCGCGGTCACGAATCAACTTTTCTCCTCCTTTAAAATATTAACCCTTATGCCCACCTACAAGTGCGGCCCGATGCCTTGCTGTTCCGGCTGCCGTATAGGAAACCGCCCTTAGGAGAGCCGTGGAACCGTAACGGCTACGAATTCGATCCATTGCATAGCCGAGTTCTTTCTTTTTCCATCCGTTCAACTCGAAAAGATCGAGTTGAAACTCACTGTCCGTAACGAGATTCCCAATCGAGATTGAAATGCTCCGCACCGTTTTTCCAGCGTAGTTCTCGGCGAAAAGATCAAGACAGACACGATACACGTCCATCGTAATATTGGTGGGCTCTCCTATCGTCCTTGACCGCTGGAAGCCGCCGCCAAATTCATCCTGGCTATAGCCGATCCCTAAGCTGATTGTTCGGCCTGCCTTCCCATGGCTTCTGGCTCTGCGTGCGACTTCTTCACACATTTCAAGGATGACATGGTTGACTTCTTCTCTTTCTTTGTAGTCCCGAAGCAGAATTTGGCTTTTTCCAAAGCTAATCTGCCCTTCCATAATTGGGGCACCGATATTGGAAAAATCAATTCCCCATGCATGCCAGTACATCTGGTTTCCCATAATGCCAAATTTCTTCTCGAGGACTTCAAGGTCATAACGGGCAAGCTGGCCGACTGTGAAAATCCCCATGCTGTTCAGCGTTTTTTCGACACGACGGCCAATTCCCCACATCTCTCTCAGCGGAGACACATTCCACAGCTTTGTCTGAACATCATTATATGTCCATTCGGCAATCCCTTTGCGCTTTGCCTCAAGGTCCAGGCACAGCTTCGACATCAGCATGTTCGGGCCAATCCCGACCGCGCACGGAAGCTGGAACTCGCGCTCGATATCATCTTTGATTTTTTTGGCGATCGAAGCAGCATCACCCCAAAGCTTAGAGACCCCATCCACTTTCAGGAAGCTTTCGTCCACACTGTAAGTATGAATTGCATCCTTTGGGACATAGCGATTAAATACACGGGAGATTTCAGTGGAGATTCGCAGGTATGTTGACATTTGCGGATCAACGACGACTATTCGCGGATCATCAGGAATTTCAAACTTTCGCGATCCAGTCTTGATGCCAAACTCCTTTTTCAAACGAGGGGAAGCTGCCAGGACGACACTTCCGGGACGATCGAGATTCCCGACGACAGCCAGGTAACATTCAAGAGGATCAAGGCCGAGCATCACGGCGGAACAGCTGGCATAGAAGCTCTTGATATCCACACATAAAATTTTGTTTTGCGGCATTTCGCTGTAATCTACCATGTCTTCCCTCCCCTTTGCAGAAAAAGAACATTTGTTCCGTATCATTCTACCCATTATATTAAGCGAATATGCGTTCGATTTCAATGGAAATTTTCCGGGTGACTGACTTAATTAAGGAGAAACTAGGGAATAATACCAAGACTGGAGTGTGCGAAAGCCTGTGTTCCTAGTTAAAAAACCGCCAAAATGGATGGCGGTCTGGAAGTTTATTTTTTATTGAAGAAGTTTTTGCCAAATAATTCAAAAGTCCGGGGGAACAAGGTGTAAAATATACTGCCTGCGCTCATCCAGCGCGGCAGATTGATTTCCCTTGTCTTAGTCATCATCCGGTCGACTACCTGCTTTGCGACATATTCCGGCTTCAGCATGAATCGTTTGACACTTTTCACATACGTTCCCTGCTTATCCGCAATAGTAAAGAAGTTGGTTGCAATCGGTCCCGGATTAACAGAAGTGACAAAAATATGGTCATCAGCAACCTCCATGCGAAGACTGTTCGTGTAGCCAAGCACCGCATGCTTTGTTGCCGAGTAAACACTTGATTTCGGCGTAGCAATTTTGCCTGCCTGGGAAGCGATGTTGATGATATGTCCGCTGCCACGCTGTTTCATGCCCGGAAGAACCATTGATGTACAGGCAATCAAGCCAATAACATTGACATCGAACATCGACTTAATTTCCTCCGTTTTCACTTCATGGGCAAAATCAAAAATGCCGAATCCAGCATTATTGACCAATATATCGGCATAGCGAATGTCCGAAAGCACCTCAAAAAAAACTTTCTTGACTGCTTCTGGGTCTGAAACATCCAGCTGCCGTGCATGGATATTGATGGCGTACTTCGATTGCAATTCTTTTTTTAATATTTCCAGCTTGTCAATACTCCGGGCCAAAAGGACAAGGTTCGCTCCGCGCGCAGCGCAAAGTCTGGCAATCTCAGCCCCTATTCCTCCCGACGCACCGGTAATGATAATGTTTTTTCCTTTTAAAGATGGCATCAGTTTCACCTCATTTTGCTGTATAAACGAAGAAATCCCCTTCTTCTCTGACTGAAATCGCGTCCAAGGATTGTAAATAATCAAGCTGTCCGACGGTTTCCGAAATCGTCAGGTTCAGTTCACGTTCATATACCGTCGGGAAAAGCAATTTGCAGATCTCAAAAACGGTGAGTTCCCTGCCTTCGAGCATTCCTCTGACTTGCATGGCACGGTCATGCTGGCGGGCGAGCCTCTTGTCAATCAGACGATGCAATTCCATGATCTCCGTTCCATGGCCTGTGTATACCAGCCCTACCCGGTACTGCTGCAGTTTTTTTAAGGTTGTATTATATTGAACCAGAGATCTCGGCCTTTCCAGTTCTCCTGGCAGCGGTGGTTCAAGCAATGGATTGGGCGAGATTCCAGCAAGGATCGTATCCCCTGCGATCATTGTGCCATCTTTTTCACGCAAAAGCACGATATGACTCTGAGCATGGCCCGGTGTTTCAATCACCTTCCATCCTGGCAGCGCCGGCGGGACGTCATTTTCTAAAATAGTCCCTGTTAATGAGCGATTGCATGAAAATACTAATGCCTTTTTCATTCCTTTCATTGAAGGAACAAAATATTGCTCTGGTATGGCTGACTGCATAAAAATTTTTTCGTAGAATTCCTTATGTTCCTTCTCGAAATCCGAAGTTCTGTTGATCCATCTTTCATTCAGGTGATGACCATATACTTCAAGGTCGGGTGAAAGGTAGTCCAGCATCCCAACATGATCCGGATGATCATGAGTCAGGATCACCTGCTCCACATCCTCCGGCTTCAATCTTAAATCGGACAGTTGAGATTGGAACGACTCCCAGGACTCTTTCGTTTTTGTACCCGCGTCCACAAGTGTCAACCTGTCCCCTTTTATTAAATAGGCATTCACATCACCAACCGAAAAAGGCGTTGGCAAAGTCAATTTAGCAATTCCATCTTTCCATTCAACCATAATCTCTATACACCCCAAAAACATTATTTTTCTATAAGGTAAAGTAATGAATTGTTTAAAAAAGCACTTATCTTTATTGATTCTAGTATTTTCCCAATATAAAGTTAAGTTTACCTGTAAAGTGGAGAAATGTCATTAATTCCACCTCTCATTTTCAGAAAAAACTAAAAACTAATTTTTTTCGCTTGACATAAGGGTAGTCTTTCTTGCATAATTACTATTAAAATTTCGTATTTAATTAAAAGCAATTGAGCAAGACGAGTAGACAGGAATGGTGTTAGAGAGTGGAGCCCACCGGCTGTAAGGCTCCGCGGCCCTCTTCCTGTTGAAGCCTACCTTGCGAGCTGCCAGGAAAACCTGGACGTATTCCGGCGTTAACGGCTATTGAGCTGCACTTCTTCGGCAAATGCCAAAGAAGTGAATGAAGGTGGTACCACGGAAGCATGGCCTTTCGTCCTTTTACGGATGAAGGCCTTTTTGTATTTATCTAAAAAAACGAAAACTATGGAGGCGAATCTGATGAAGAAGCTTGTTTTTGTAGGAGCAGGATCGATGGCAGAAGCAATGATTTCCGGGATAGGAGCAAGCGGGCTTCTTCCGGCAGAACAAATATGGGTCACAAATAAACAGGATACAGACAGATTGAAAACATTGGAACAGAAATATGGAATACAGGCAACATATGATTGCGACATCCTTTTTAAGGATGTAGATGCCGTCGTCCTGGCGATGAAGCCAAAGGACGCCTCCATCGCGATGGAGGAAATCAAACACTACTTGACAGAAGGAATGCTGGTTATCTCCGTCCTCGCTGGCGTATCGATTAATGCCATTGAAATAGCAGCGGAAAAATCCCTTGCCGTGGTCAGGGCAATGCCGAACACCTCGGCTGCGGTTGGGAAATCGGCAACTGCTATAGCCGTGAATTCCCATGTAAGTAAGTCCCAAAAGACGCTGGTACAAGAACTTTTTAACACAGTTGGCCAGACGACAATCGTGGAGGAAGATCAACTCGATGCCGTCACGGGATTATCTGGCAGTGGGCCAGCTTATATTTATTATCTTGTGGAGGCGATGGAAAAAAGCGCCGCGGAAATCGGTCTCGAAAAACAAACAGCAAAGCAGCTGATTATCCAGACACTGCTCGGTGCAGCGGAAATGCTGACACAATCGGATAAGGAGCCTGCACAACTGCGCTTGGAGGTAACGAGCCCAGGTGGTACGACGGAAGCAGGCATCAATGTTCTCGAGCAGCATGGGGTTCAAACGGCTATAGTATCTTGCATAAAGGAAGCTACCGCCCAATCAAAAAGACTTGGCCATTTGCTGGGAAACGAAATGACAGCCGCAAACCGCCATATTTAGAATGGAAAACTGGTATCCTATTTCACAACGATTGGAAAAAACACCTTTAAGTGAGTACAACTTTTCCCTTCCTCTTCAAGCCCTGTTATACTGAAAATATATTTTGGATAGCGAAATAAAGGAGGCTTCTGGATTGGAAAAGAAATTATTTTCACCGTATACACTGAAAGAGTTGACCTTAAAAAATAGGATCGTCATGGCACCAATGTGCATGTACTCTTGTGAAAAGGAAGACGGGATGGTCACTGACTTTCATACGACACACTATGTAAGCCGGGCAGTCGGTCAAGTGGGTCTGGTCATCCTTGAGGCAACCGCGGTTACACCACAGGGCAGGATATCTCATCAGGATTTGGGAATTTGGAGCGATGAGCATGTTTCCGGACTGGCAAAACTGACTGAGCTAATCAAGCAATACGGCGCCAAAGTTGGTATCCAACTGGCACATGCCGGCCGAAAAGCAGCATTGCGTGATGAAATCATCGCCCCATCAGCGATCGCTTTCGATGAAAATTATAAGGAACCAAAGGCAATGACGGTGGAAGAAATCAAGGAAACCGTCGAGGCATTCAGAAATGCCGCAGAAAGGGCTAAGCGTGCTGGCTTCGATGTAATCGAAATTCATGCTGCACACGGGTATTTGATCAACCAGTTCCTTTCGCCACTCACGAACAAACGGTTAGACCATTACGGTGGTACGAAAGAGAACCGTTTCCGCTTCCTAAAGGAAGTTCTTGAAGAAGTAAAAACCGTTTGGGAAGGACCTCTGTTTGTCCGCGTTTCTGCATGCGATTACCATGAAGATGGCTTGACTGCCGATGATTACGTAGAAATTGGTGCATCGCTGAAAGAACTTGGAGTTGATTTAATTGATGTCAGCTCTGGTGCTGTTGTGCCGGCAAGAATTAACGCCTATCCAGGCTATCAAGTCAAGTTTTCTGAAAAAATCAGACATGGAGCAAATATTGCTACCGGAGCTGTCGGATTGATCACAACCGGTATCCAGGCGGAAGAAATCCTCCAAAATGACCGTGCAGACTTAATTTTCCTTGCACGAGAACTGCTGCGTGATCCATACTGGCCAAGAACGGCAGCGAAAGAACTCGGAACAAGCATTAAATCACCTAAGCAATATGAACGAGGGTGGATATTTTAACAAAGCAATAGAAAGAGAGGCTGACATTATTAACAGCCTCTTTTTTCTATTATTCCCAGCCTTTTTCGTAAGAACAGAGCAGCCTTTGCGTGTGATCTTTTCTCTATTTATCTTTAACCCTTAAAAGTCTCAATCCGTTGAGTGTTACAATCAGGGTTGCACCCATGTCAGCGAAAATCGCGATCCACAAGGTAAGCCAGCCTGGGATGACCAGCAAGAGCGCGAGCAATTTCACACCGATCGAGAATGCGATGTTCTGCTTAATGATCGCCAGTGTCTTCCGGCTTAGTTTGATCGTAAAGGGGAGCTTTTTCAAGTCATCGGCCATCAACGCAATATCAGCCGTTTCGAGTGCTGTATCGGTCCCCGCCCCGCCCATCGCGATACCAACAGTGGCCGCAGCAAGTGCAGGCGCATCGTTTATTCCATCGCCGACCATTGCGACTTTTCCATGATCTTTCTGCAAAGACTTAATGAATGCCAGTTTTTCCTCAGGCAGCAAATCAGATTGAATATCTGACACACCCGCCAGGCTGCCAATTGCCTGTGCTGTCCCTCTATTGTCCCCTGTCAGCATAATCGTTTTTTCAACCCCAAGTTCATGAAGACGGGCAACGACTTCCCTGCTCGATTCTCTTACTTCGTCCGCGACGGCAATCAAGGCAAGCAAGTTGGCATCTGCTCCAACAACCATCACTGTTTTTCCTTCTGCCTGCAAAGCAGCAATTTTATCTGAAGCGGAAGATGGAATACCACCATCCACTATTTCATTAAGGTAGGCAGGGCTTCCGATATGGAAAGTAGCCCCATCGACTGCTCCCTTTAAACCTTTTCCAGTTACCGATGCGAACGCTTCGATCTGTTTCTGCCTGAACGGCACTCCAACCGTTTCTGCTTTGCGGACAATCGCAGCAGCTAACGGGTGCTGTGACTTATTTTCCAATGCGGCAACCTTAGCAAGAAGTTTTCTTTCATCTGTGCCAGCCAGCAGCACAAAATCGGTCACTTCCGGGACACCCTTAGTCAGCGTCCCAGTTTTATCAAAAGCCACTGCTTTAAGCATGCCCATCTCTTCCAGATGGACACCACCTTTAACGAGTACACCATTTTTGGCTGCATTGCCGATTGCGGTCACGATGGATACCGGCGTTGAAATCACGAGTGCGCAAGGGCAGCCGACAACAAGGACTGCTAATCCCTGATAAATCCATTCATTCCAGTCGCCATTGAACAAAAGCGGAGGTACAATCGCTACCAAAAAGGCAACCAGGATGATAATCGGTGTGTAGTACTTAGCGAATCGATCTACGAAGGCTTGTGAAGGTGCCTTTTCTGCCTGAGCTTCCTCGACAAGATGGATGATTTTAGCGATGGTACTATCCTCGACTAACTTGGTTACTTTAACCTCCATCAATCCCTCCCCATTAATCGACCCAGCGAAGACTTCATTGCCCACATTTTTCTCAGCGGGTACAGACTCACCGGTGATTGCCGACTGATTTACAGCCGAGCTGCCCGCTGTGACGTCTCCGTCCATGGCAATCTTTTCACCAGGCTTGACAATCATGATATCGCCGACCTCTATCTCTTTTACATGGATGGTAAATTCCCTGCCGTTGCGGCGTACCAGTGCTTCTTTTGGAGCGATATCCATTAACGAACGAATCGACGCTCTTGCCTTATCCATCGAATATCGCTCAAGAACCTCGCTGATCGCAAACAAAATGACAACGACAGCACCTTCGCTCCATTCACCAATAATCGCAGCGCCGATAATGGCGACGGTCATCAGAGCCCTCATGTCAAAGTCAAGTCTTAACAGATTCTTTATCCCACTTTTAAAAAGTGTATAGCCGCCAATAAAAATGGCGCCCAGGAACAATAGAATTGCAGTCACTGATTTTTCGTCGTACAGCGACGCTACAATAATCATTGCCCCGCTGAGCAGCAAATTCGCGTTTTCCTGCCAAAATGGCTTCTTTTTCCCAACAGGAGCCTCGGCGTTATCAGGGAAAAGTCTCAGGTTTTCGAACGCACCAGCCCGCTCCAGTTCTTCCATCGAGGTATTGCCGTACACTGTTATCTTAGAAGCGCCAAAATTAACCTTTGCATCAAAAACACCATCCAGGTGCTTTACGTTCTGTTCGAACTTTCCAGCACAGCTTGCTCAGGTGAAGCCCTGTACCCGGTATATTGTTTTTTCTCCAGTCTGAACTGCTTCAGTCATTAAACTCCATCTCCTTTTGGTGTTCAAAGGCCATTTGAATTATTTGCTTCACATGGTCATCCACCAGAGAGTAATAAACAAGCTTCCCTTCCTTGCGATATTTGGCAAGACCGAGAACTTTCAGCGTACGGAGATGGTGGGATGCAGTCGCGGTTGAAGCCTTAACGATTCCGGCCACGTCACACACACAAAGTTCATCCCCCACAAAAAGCGAATAGGCGATCTTTATTCGCGTTTCATCGGATAAGGCTTTGAAAATTTTTGCGGCATCCGCTGTATTTTTTTCCTTTAACTTACCAGCAACCGCTTCAACCTTATCTTCGTGGACACAGTTAACCTGACAGACATCCTGCTCCTTCAATTTATCATCCACCTCATTCAAATCATCATTTGAATATATCATATTCAAACCACCGTTTGAATGTCAATAAAAAAACCAGGATTTTCTCCTGATTTTAAAGATTAGGCTATTTTTTCTCCCTGTTGGTCAGCAACCTTTTAAAATAAAATCCTAATTATTCGATTCAGAAGTGTGTTTTCACTCGCTGTCCAGCAGCACTAGCTGACGTACAAGATAGATTGTTTTCAATCGTCACACCCCTTTATTCGTCATGATCATATGGAATCAGGACTTCCATAAAGTCCTCTGATAGGACAGTGTTGGGAAAAATTGTTTTGGCTTCCGCTTCGAGCTGCTGCCAGTCATTACGGTCATATCTTGAACTAATATGGGTAAGGCACAGCTTTTTCGCTCCAGCATGCAAGGCTGTTTCGGCTGCCTGCAATGTAGTCGAATGGAAATACTCATGCGCGATCGCCTCTTCACCTGCTGAAAAAGTGGACTCATGGATAAGCAAATCAGCCTTCTCAGCAAGTAGCTGAGCATTTTTGCATTTTCTTGTGTCTCCTAAAATAGAGATAATCCGGCCTTTTTGCGGCGGTCCGACAAATTCCGTAGGGTCAATCATCGTACCGTTGTCCAATATGACTTCTTCCCCATTCTTGATTTTCCTGTAATCAGGGCCAGGCTTTACCCCTGCAGCTTGAAGCTTATCTGCAAGGAGTGTACCCGGCCGGTCCTTTTCAATGATTCTATAACCGTATGAAGGAATTCCATGTTCTAAAAGTCTTGCCTCCACAATAAACTGTTCATCCTCGAATATGATTCCTTCTTCCAGCTCGACAATCTCCATCGGATACTTCAAATACGTTTTGCTAATTTTCAAGGATATTTCAATATATTCTTTGATCCCCGGCGGTCCATAAACAGTAACCAATGAATTCCCGCCCTGGAACGAACGGCTGGACAGCAAACCGGGTAAACCATAAATATGATCGCCGTGCAGATGGGTGATGAAAATTTTTTCAATTCTGCGCGGCTTTATGCTTGTATGTAATATCTGATGCTGGGTTGCTTCCCCACAGTCGAACAGCCAGATAGCACCCCGCTCCTCGAGCAATTTCAGGGCAATTGATGTAACATTCCTTAATTTTGCGGGAACACCCGCACCTGTCCCCAGAAAAAAAACATCCATGCCTAATATCCTCCTGACCTTTTGTATACAAGCGTTCCCGCTTTTCTTTTCAATATATCATATGAAACAGATTCTATCTAAACAGAATGTTGCTGAAAGGGAGAATAGGATAGTTCGATACAAATTGCAGAAACTAACTTCAGGCCAAAAAAGTTGCTAATTGTTATCGAAACGGATAAAATTTTGTATTTGTAAAGTGATTTTTATTCACAGAGATTGTTGCTTTCCATTTTCCGGTGAAAAAAACGGAAACGGGAAGGAGCCTTTACATATTTCTAAATAGAAGAGAGGTTCTATATTGTGGCACACAACGAAAAACCAACCGCTTTAATCATGATCTTCGGGGCTACAGGAGACCTGGCAAACCGAAAACTGTTCCCTTCCCTATACAATTTATATGCAAAAGGGCAACTGGACAAGTTCGCAGTCGTTGGCGTTGCCCGCCGTTCCCTGACAAATGAAGAATTTCAGCTGAGGGTAAAAGAGTCTGTAACAGAACATGGCGAGGCTGCAGCGAATCTTGATGAGTTCGTTTCTAAATTTTATTATCACTCCCATGATGTGACTGACTCAAGTTCCTATATCGCACTTGGCAAGCTGGCAGAGGAGCTTGACGAAAATTACCGGCTTGATGGCAATAGAATATTCTACCTGGCAATGGCACCAGAATTTTTTGGAACAATTGCTGAGCATTTAAAGAAAGATAAGCTAACGAATGTCACAGGATTTAAGAGGCTCGTCATTGAAAAGCCATTTGGCCATGACCTTGAATCCGCCAAAGTGTTAAATAAGCAGATCCGGACCGCTTTTTCTGAGGATGAGATCTACAGGATCGACCATTACCTCGGTAAAGAGATGGTGCAAAATATCGAAGTCATCCGCTTTGCAAACGCAATGTTTGAACCGCTTTGGAATAACCGCTACATTTCTAACATCCAGGTAACTTCCAGTGAAACACTTGGTGTGGAAGAACGCGGCCGCTATTATGAAAAGAGCGGAGCACTCCGGGACATGGTCCAGAACCATATGCTTCAGATGGTGTCTTTGCTGGCGATGGAACCGCCTATCAAATTGACAACGGATGAAATACGTTCTGAAAAAGTAAGAGTGTTCCGTGCACTTCGCCCGATTATCGGCGAGGAAGTAAACGACTATTTCGTCCGTGGCCAATACGGACAGGGATCGATGAATGAAAAAGAGGTTCCAGCATACCGTCAGGAGGAAATGGTTGACCCTGACTCTAATACCGAGACATTTGTCGCAGGCAAGCTGATGATTGATAACTTTCGCTGGGCTGGAGTACCGTTTTATATCCGAACAGGAAAAAGAATGAAAGCTAAATCAACAAAAATTGTCATTCAATTCAAAGATATCCCAATGGATTTATATTACCAGCGAGAACAGACGGTAAATCCAAATCTGCTGGTGATCCATATCCAGCCAGAAGAAGGAATTACGCTTCACTTAAACGCGAAGAAATCTGGTCAAGGTACAGAAGCTACCCCTGTCAAATTGAATTATGCTAATAAAGGGATCGATGGATTGAATACTCCAGAAGCATATGAGAAGCTGCTGTATGATTCATTGCGCGGGGATGCAACAAACTTCACTCATTGGGATGAAGTCGCGCTATCCTGGAGTTTCGTCGATAACATTTCTGCAGTATGGGAAAACACAAATGAACATTCCTTCCCGAACTATGAATCAGGCTCGATGGGTCCTGAGGCAGCGGACAAACTGCTCAAAAATGACGGATTCTTCTGGTGGCCAGTCACTGAAATTGACGTGGATAATTGCTAGTTAAGAAAAAACCGGGCGAAAACCGCCCGGTCCTTTTTTGGGTTTGGCTGATTAACGTGCTGTTGATTGGAACGGATGACACTATTCTTTATACAAAAGAAAAAACTGGAACTAATATCTAAACTAAACTGCATCCAAATGCCGAAACGAAAGATACCCTTATGCGAGCATTTCCACCTCCACAAGGGCACCTTTCATGCCGAAAGATATCCTTATGCGAGCATTTTTACTTCTATAAGGGCATCTTTCATGCCGAAAGATACCCTTATGCGAGCATTTTCACCTCCATAAGGGCATCTTTCTTGCCGAGAGATACCCTTATGCGAGCAATAAGTAAAACTGTTTCCATTTTTTATCTCAATACATCTTTGACTTCATTTGGCAGGATCGAAGCGTCTCGAGGGGCAAGGTGCTGGAGCTGAAGCTGGACAATTTTCAAAGAAATTTATACTTTCTTATAAAAAAACAGCGGATACAAGATCCGCTGTTACAGTGTCTTATTCCATCCACTCCGTGTGGAAGATTCCTTCTTTGTCGATGCGCTGATAGGTGTGAGCTCCGAAGTAATCGCGCTGTGCTTGAATCAGGTTGGCCGGCAGTGTTTCTGTCCGGTAGCTGTCAAAGTAGGAAAGGGCAGCTGATAAGCTAGGCACAGGAATTCCGTTGAGAACAGCAGCAGAGATGATTTCTCGCAATGACTGTTGATAGCTTTCTGTAATTTCCTTGAAATATGGATCAAGCAGCAAATTTTTCAAACCTGGGTCACGGTCATAAGCTTCCTTGATTTTTTGGAGGAACTGGGCTCTAATAATGCAGCCTCCTCGAAAAATCATAGCGATTTCTCCGTAGTTCAGGTTCCAGTCATATTCCTCAGAAGCTGCTCTCATCTGCGCGAAACCCTGAGCATAAGAGCAAATTTTGCTTAAATACAGAGCCTTTCGAATCGATTCAATGAATTCCTTTTTGTCGCCATCAAATGGTTTCGCTTCTGGTCCGGTAAGTACCTTGCTAGCCTCAGTTCGCTCTTGCTTCATTGCCGAAATAAACCGCGCGAAAACGGACTCTGTAATAATCGGCAGCGGAACTCCAAGATCCAGAGCACTCTGGCTTGTCCATTTTCCGGTTCCTTTTTGGCCAGCGGTATCAAGGATCACGTCGACCAGCGCTTTGCCAGTTTCATCGTCCTTCTTTGTGAAAATATCTGCTGTAATTTCGATTAAATAACTGTCAAGCTCCCCGTTGTTCCATTCTGCAAATACTTCATGCAGTTCTTCCGCACCCAAGCCAAGAACATGCTTCAGAATGAAATAAGATTCTGCAATCAACTGCATGTCGCCATACTCGATTCCATTGTGGACCATTTTTACATAATGACCCGCTCCATCCGGACCAATATAGGTCGTACAAGCGTCCCCATTGACCTTAGCGGCAATATCCTGGAAGATCGGAGCAACCAGTTCATACGCCTCCTTTTGCCCTCCAGGCATGATCGATGGTCCGTGAAGGGCACCTTCCTCTCCTCCAGATACACCGGTGCCGATAAAGTGAAGGCCAAGCTCGCTCAGCTCCTTGTTCCGACGCTGTGTATCGGCAAAATATGTATTGCCGCCGTCAATGATGATATCGCCCTTTTCAAGATGCGGCTTCAATTGCTCGATTGTCGCGTCGGTCGCAGCACCGGCTTTAACCATCAGCAAGATTTTTCGTGGTTTTTCAAGAGAATGGACAAATTCTTCGATTGAAAATGTTCCGTAAATATTTTTGCCTTCCGTTTCGGCGAGCATTTCATCCGTCTTTTCTCTAGAACGGTTATAGACAGAAACAGAATAACCTCGGCTTTCAATATTCATCGCAAGGTTTTTCCCCATAACCGCGAGGCCAATGACCCCGATTTGCTGTTTTGACATCATTCCAACTTCCTTCCTTTTGCATAACGTTTTTTTTTAAACTATAAATTAATGTAACAATGAATCCAAGAGGGTGCAAACAATTAGGTTTACGAAGCTAAACAACTTTAAAAGTCTTTTTTCTCGAAATCGTCCTTTCCTTTGCGGTCCTGAAGGAAATCCTTATTAAAGCTTGTCCCAGCTCCAGCGTTTTCTCTTGAAGAATGCTTCTTCCTCTGCAATCCCGCACTTTCGATGATCTTTTTGCCGTATTTTTCACGTAGCAGGTTCATCGTATGTAGCAAAGGTTCCTTTTTTGCATCCTGTTCATAGGAAAACAAGTCGAGCTGCTTTACAGCCCGATCCGCTTCTAACAAGTCTGTTCCCGTGATTCCGAGCAAGCGAACAGGATCCCCGTTCCAGTGTTTTAAAAATAAAGCTTTGGCCACAGTAGCAATTTCGTCCTTCTTCGACACCGGGTTCTGAAGCTTTTGGCTTCTTGTAATCGTTTTTCTATCTTTAAACCGGATCATGATGCTAATCGTGGTTGCGACAGCTTCCTTTCTCTTCATCCTGGCAGCTACCTGCTCTGATAAGCGGTCAAGCACCTTCATGAGTTCATGCTGATTCGAAAGATCTCTCGGCAAGGTTGTCGAATTGCCGATACTCTTGAAGTCATAGACCGATTCGGGATCCACCATTCTATTGTCCTGACCGTTTGCTCTTTCTTTTAGCTTCAGGCCATTAATCCCTAACAGGGCTTTCAATTGAATATCATTAGCTTTGGCCAGGTCACCAATAGATAGAATGCCGATACTTTTTAGTTTATCCGCG
The DNA here is from genome assembly GCF_000934845.1 of Mesobacillus subterraneus. GTDB lineage: Bacteria > Bacillota > Bacilli > Bacillales > Cytobacillaceae > Mesobacillus > Mesobacillus stamsii. The sequence goes on along the minus strand of NZ_JXIQ01000004.1, from coordinate 4,237 downwards.
GTTTTCGTTCCTACTCCATGCATCTCACCGGCTCCGAGCGGCCATAGGATCCTTGGGATATCCCGCTTTCTTAAAATTGTGATTCCCAATGGTTTTTTCATATCGGAAGCTGTTTTCGCCAGGAATTTATTAGGAGCAATTCCAATGCTACATGGCAAATCCAGCTGCTCGAGAATCCGTTTCTGAATACTCTCAGCTATCTCCAATGGTGCCCCGATATCAGCACAATCCGTAATATCCATATACCCTTCATCAATGGAAACAGGTTCCACTAGTTCGGTATATTGGCGCAGAATATCGAACATAGCCGCAGATGCTGTCCGGTATCTGTCAAAATTCGGTGATTTTATGATTAACTCAGGGCAAAGCTTTTTTGCTTCCCATAACGGCATGGTCGTTCTGACGCCTAACTTCCTCGCTTCATAGCTGCAAGTAACAATGATTCCTCGACGTTCCTTAGGGTTTCCTGCAATGGCAAGTGGTTTTCCCTTGAGTTCCGAATCATAGGCCATTTCAACGGATGCATAAAAGCTATTCATATCAACATGTAAAATGACTCTGCCCTTTTTTGGATACATTTCTTTCATGTCAGCCACTTCCCAAATATACGTTCCCTTCTAGTTTAACAAAAAAACCGTTCTTATACTTAATTGAAGTTTAAAAGACAAATTTGAATTTTATGTGAAGAAAACATAGAAAAGGTTAAAAATTCCGCTGTGGAATCCGATAAAATCAACAAACAGATATTACATTGACGGGGGAATTTTTATGCAGTATTGGTCCATTGGCAGAAAGTATGCAAACGTTTTCGCATTTATCATGGTCATTTTCCTGGGCAGTTTTATTTATCTTTCCAGTGTTTTGAGCAATCTTCAAGATGCGATCGACCTGGCAGAGGAGAAAAGTGATTACGCGATCATGATTAGTGAAATGGGGGCCACTTTTCGCCAGAAATACATCATCATTACTGACTACATAACTGAACCAAAATCTGAACTTCTTACACTATATAAAAAAGACGCAGAACAGTTTGATGCTTCAGCTAAAAAACTGAAAGCAAATGTGAAAACGGAAGAAGCTCAAACCCTATTCGAGGCAATCGTCATAACAGATAAGCATATGGACAAAATCTGGTCTGATGAGATTTTAAAGACTGTGGATGAATTTAAGCAAAACGGAGAACAGGTTGATATTTTCACCCAAATCAGTCTTGCGAACAAAGCTGAAACCATCAGGGATATGAATATCGAAAAATTAAACCAGTTGCAGACGACCATTCTGGATGACAGGAGCAAAATCATGAATGAAACCCATTCTTCAATTGCTTCCATGATCCGTAATACTTTCATCCTTATCATCATCGCCTTTATCATCTCTTCTGTGGCAATGTACTTTGTCTCCCGCAGCATCAGTAAAAACCTTAAGGATGTGGTTGCTTACTGCAAAAAACTCGCAGCCGGGGAACTGAATATAAAAGCGTTGCAGGCAAAGAGCAGGGATGAAGTCGGTCAGATTATCCAGGCAATGAACCAATTATCCGGAAACCTTAGAACATCGATTTCCAGCATTCTTACGTCATCTAATCAGGTTAATGAAATGTCGCGAAATCTAAAGGCAAATGCAGAATCCACCACAGAAGCAAACAATGAAATCACGACATCGATCATGCAAGTTGCATCTGCCTCAGATGAGCAGGTGAAGATTTCCGAACGCACCAATGAAGCTGTCGAAAATGTTTCTGCCCAATTAATTCAGGTTACAGGATCGATGAACGAAACATTGCAAACCACTTCAGATACGAAGCAAAAAATAGAGCAGGGTAAATTGTATGCTTACAATGTGACAGAACAGATGGACGAAATAAATGGAAAGGTTACGAAATTAGCCAAAGTGATTCATTCCCTGAAGAATAATTCTCAGGAAATCCATCGAATCATTGAAATCATCACTAATATATCTAACCAGACAAATTTATTGGCATTGAATGCAGCAATTGAAGCGGCACGAGCCGGAGAGCATGGGAAAGGCTTCGGAGTTGTCGCCCAGGAAGTGCGCAAACTTGCTGAACAATCAGCCGGAGCGGCAGAAAGCATCCGCGCAATTCTTGAACAAACTGGAAAAGAAACGAACCAGGCAGTAAATGTCATGGATGAAAGCCAGGTTACTGTACAGAAAGGCAATGAACTTGTCGGGAAAGTGGCAGCCCTATTCACTGAAATAGCTCAATCGATCGAAGAAGTAAGCGTGAAGGGAGACACTGTCAGCAGAGCTGTCATGAGTGCGAATGAAAAGATTGAATTCATGGCGCTATCTGCGACAGAGGTCATTACCGCATCTTCAAAGTCTGCACAATTCCTCGAGCAGGTAGCAGCTACCACAGAGGAACAAAATGCAACCATGCAGGAACTGTTGGAATCATCCAGTAAATTGTCCAGCATGGCCGAGGATCTAAGAAAATCATTCTCCAGCTTTAAGCTATAAAGCCAAAACAAGCTGACCACCGAAGGATCAGCTTGTTTCCTAACACTAACTAGTACGGTATTTCCTGTTTTTGACTCTTCATATAGTCCTTAATCTCTTTGATTCCCTCAAGCGACTGGATTAGCGTGTCCGGATCAATGACCATAATCAACCGTTTTTCCACATTGGCTATACCTGTAATGAATTTAGTATTTTGATATGCGATTAGACCTGGTTGTTTTAAGTTTTCCTGAGGTATCTCAAGGATTTCCTTCGCATCCTTGACCAGGATACCGAGCGAGATGTCAGAAGTCTCCACTACGATCAGTCTTGTCTTGTCATCTGCCTGAATATCCCGGTTATAGAGGACTTTTTCCAAATCTACGACTGGAATCAAATCCCCTCTTACCTTTGTGATGCCAGTAACATAGTCAGGCATATGCGGGATCGCAGTCATCCCTTCCATTTTTTCAATCGAGATAACGAAAAGAATCGGAATAGCATATTCTTCTTTTCCTGCCTGGAATACAACCGTCTTCGTACTTTCTTTCATTGGAGTACACTTCCTTTATTTAAAGTTCTATCCCTATGTAATAATAGATTATCTGATTATCCAACTAGCTCAGTATAGGTCCAGTGGTTGATGATACACAACATTGAGCCAATCGGTTAAACAGTTCGTTTTTTATTGCTCGACGGTTGAATCGATAACAGAATTCATCCAGGTATGCTTGCAAATGTTTGGAATCCAACCCATGATAGGTCCCGCCAATAAAGGCTTTAGCATTGGAGATGACCGTATGAAGCCACTTTAGATGATCTGGGTTATCCACTGGATTAAAGAGTTTGGCTTCATGATTAAACCCTTCTTTCGCCAAAGCTTTATAAGATCGGTACTTATCACTTGTAATGGTTGATCCAGACTCGATGAACTTTTGTGCAAAGGTAACAAGTGTAACACCTTTAACGTCAGGAATCACTTGCATCTTAAGATATTTAGGATGACCTTTCTTATCAAGCGAGAGAGCAACAAGGACGGGGGTTTGATCCGTACCGCGCCCGCGCTTGCCGCCTTCTGTGGGCGCTCCGAAAAAAGCATCATCTAGCTCTACAATGCCAGCTAGGGTATACATGCTATCACGCTCTCCCATTGCTTTACGGACCTTATGTTGGATCGTCCAAGCGGTTTGATAGGCAACGCCAAGTTCATCAGTAAGGAACGTTGCAGAAACCCCACGCTTGTCATGAGCGATGAGGTAAATCGCCCAAAACCATTTTACAAGGTCTGTGCGAGTTTTCTCCAACACAGTACCTACAGTGACCGTTGTTTGATGGTGGCAATTCGTACACTCATACAAAGGAAGTTTACGGGTTTTGATTTCATAAGCCCGATCGTGCTGACCACTTTGGGCAACGGAATCCATCAGACCACTTCATCTTGTATAAATGCTGATGGCACGCATCTTCCGTTTGAAATGCTTTTTGAAACTGTATCAAATTCATAGATTCCTTTTTAGCCATCTAAATCACTCCTTAACCAATATTTGATTTCAGTATACCAAACATTCGTTCGTATGAAAAAAGGAAACTGAGCTAAATGGATAATCAGATTATAAAATAATAAATGCTAATTCAATTCAACTATGAAATATAGATATTTGAAATAACTCGTCCAATTAATCTTACTATTCTATTTATTAATAATTTTTTATATTTTATAAAAAATGCTTGATTAATAATATACTCTTTGTTAATATCACTAGTGTTGCACTAATTA
>NZ_JXIQ01000039.1 GCF_000934845.1 Mesobacillus subterraneus | reverse complement strand
TCAGTAAGTGGGGGTAGTTCAAGTCTAAGTTATTATTATAAACTTTCTTACTCAACTAACGTGTTTCTAGATTTACAGTAATATGCGCATTTTTCATCTAAAATCGGTAAGGATAGCCCTACTTCAATCGTGTGAAGGGCGATAGCCCAACAATAAGTGGGGGAAGAATTGCCGTCGAATACGGTATGGTATATAAAAAGTTGTAGGGTTTTTAATGTACCATATCAAGTATCTGAAAAATCGACCTTGCCTCCGGGGGTTACCGATGAAAAAGCTTCAAAACTTTACTTAGACTTAACATAATATTAATCCATGCTTTTAATTCATGTTTTATACTTTGTTATTAAGGGTGAAAAACATTTTTAAAACCATGGAGGTAACCTTTTGGAACTGACTATATTAGCTTTCTTAAAAGAGTTTAACTTTCTCATGTTCCTACTATTTGCTTTGATGTATTCGTATCAGATTTTTTATATGGTTGTTGCGTTAAAAGCAAAAAAGAACAAAAGTCCTAAGATGCAGAATGTTCATTCCCATAAATATGCAGTAATAATCGCTGCTCGAAATGAAGAGCTCGTAATCGGACAATTGATTAAAAGTATTAAAAATCAAAATTATCCAAGAGAACTAATTGATATTTTCGTTGTTGCGGATAACTGTACGGACGATACTGCTCGTGTCGCTGCCAAAGCGGGATCTGTAGTGAGGGAACGTTTCAATAAGGTACAGGTTGGCAAGGGATATGCACTAAATTATATGATGAATATTATTAGTAATGAATATTCATCTAGAAAGTATGAAGGATATTTTATTTTTGATGCAGATAATCTCCTTGAAGAGAATTATATTGCGGAAATGAACATGATGTTTCATCAAGGATATAGGGTAATCACAAGTTATAGAAATTCAAAGAATTATGACCAGAATTGGATTTCAGCCGGTTACGGACTTTGGTTTATGCATGAAGCTGAATATCTTAATCTACCAAGAATGGCGCTTAACTTAAGCTGTTCCATTTCTGGAACGGGCTTTCTAGTACATGCAAATTTGATAAAAGAAAATGGAGGTTGGACCCATCATCTCCTGACTGAGGATATTGAGTTTTCCGTTTCTCAGATCATAAACGGAGAAAAAATCGGCTATTGTAGAAATGCTATTTTTTATGATGAGCAGCCAGAAACTTGGATCAAATCTTGGCATCAGAGGTTACGGTGGGCAAGGGGCTTTTATCAGGTTATTGTAAAATATGGGAAAGATTTGGTGGGCGGTATATTAAAAGGGAAATCTAACTGGTTTTCCTGTTACGATATGATTATGACCATTATGCCTGCCATGCTGGTCTCCAGTATTAGCTTTTTCATATATGGGTTATTCTCCTTAGGGATATTTTTAGACGTAGTGGATGGGGCTAAAAATATCCAGCTAATCTATACAGATATGGTAAAATCGATTGGTTGGTATTATGGTTTACTATTTATAATTGGTTTTATTACGACTATAACGGAGTGGAAAAAAATTCATAGTTCATGGTGGAAAAAGTTAGCATATACGATCACTTTTCCTTTATTTATGTTTACCTATATCCCAATATCGATTGTCGCATTGTTCATAAATGTGGAATGGAAACCAATAACTCATACAGTTGCAAAATCACTTGACGATGTACGATAAGGAAAACTTTCAAAACCTTTTTAAGCCTAATGATAAAGATGATTACGGCAATAGGATGGCCATCTTTTTTACCACTCAATGACAGAGAATTTACCGGCAAGTGCCAAGCTGTTTACCAACTTAAATTCAATTAAGATACCCCTGCCTATTCGACCAATGGCAGGGGGTTAGCTACTTCAGTTTTTCGTATAGAAAAAGGCCAATATCAACGACTCCAGTAAGTTTAGAAGAAGTTACGAGGACTTAATCTAGTTAGGTTGCAACTAGAGAGGAAATCGAAAATACTCATTGGGGAAAGGCTATATTTTACCGCTTGAAGAAGGGACTGAGTTAGAGCATAAAATGTAGAATAAGAAACTGATTTTCAAAGTGGAAGCCTACCTGGCTAGAATTCAGGTAAAGTTTCAGACTGGTTAGATTTGTCAGCTGAATTAGTAGAGTTTTCATATTGAATTTTTGTCTTCATTTCACTTGATCCTTCCATATCTCCGTGGCACTCTATGAACCATTCTCCGGGGTTATTTGCTGTAAACTCAATGTCATATCTCTCACCTGGTGCTATAGCAATCACTTGATTGTTTATTCTTTTTGGTTCATTTAGTTCCTGTCCGTCAATTGCTACGACTTTAAAGTCATGGCCATGTAGATGGATTTTATGAGACATATATCTTACATTGACAAGACGAATTCTGACCTTCTCTCCTTCTTTGACCTTTAATGGTTCAATGCTGTTACCGCTTTTGCCATTTATCGTAAATATATCGTAAGCACTCATATCATGCCCCATTTCTTCCATTCCACCCAAGCTTTCATTCTTATTTGACCCCATATCGCTGTGATCCATGCCACCAGAATCAGTTTCTTTATCACTGTCCCCGTCTGAATCCATATTACCATGGTCCATTCCTTCCATGCTGGATTTGCCTTCTTCAGGCTTGCTCATCCACTCGTCAAGCATAAGGGTATAATCAAGATCATAAGTCTTTTCATTTGGTTCTACAATAAACGAACCATAAAGCCCTCTATCCATTTGTTCAACAGCGTTTTGATGGGTATGGTACATATACGTTCCTGGATCCTCAGGTGTAAATTCATATGTGAAGTTTTCACCTGGCTGGACTGCATTTTGTGTCACACCAGGGATTCCATCCATTTCATTTGGCACTGTAATTCCATGCCAATGTATAGAGACTGGTTCATTCAGTTCATTTTTAAGATTGATTTTCAATTTTTCTCCTTGCTTTGCCCGAATTTGGGAGCCGAGAACAGAACCATTGAAAGTAAGTGCATTTACGCTAACATCCTCATTTAACTGATGCTTGGCTTCTTTGGCAGTAATATTTATTTCATTGCCAGTAAGTGTTTCAGTAACATTTGCAGTTTGGAGACCTTCTATATTCTCTTTTATTTCAGTATTAGAACCTTCTTCTGTGTTTTGTGATCAATTTCACTCACACTGCTACTGGAACAGGCTGCAAGGAATGATGAGGTGAATAAAATGAGGAATGAAAGTATCTTTAATTGCATAGCTGTATACCTCCTGAAAATTATTAAGGTAACCATAATATAAATAAATGCAGAAATTAAGGATGAAAATTCATCGTTTTTTTAGAAATAGTCATTAGGGTATGAAATTCAAATAATGAAAACTCTTTAATAATTATGTCACCTATATGCACACATCTGGGATGTATCGCTGGGAATGCTGAGCAGGAGATAAAAGAAGAGAGAGTAGCATTTTATTGGCCTTGTCATGGAGGGAAATATGACAAAATTGGTATGAATATTGGAGCATCCCCCCTCCAAGGCATTGGATATTTTTGAAGCGTTTGTCCAGGATGGCATTGTCTATATAACTATTTTAAGTCTGAGCAAAAGGAATTAATCTATAATGGAGCGATGCATTATTTCATGCTGTGCTAATAAAAAAAAGAGCGAAACCAAGAAGATATCCAGTGCCCTATTAAATCCTTGGTGCAAAGATCGGTATGGTATTCCAGGATCCTTTCCTTTCTTAAACCCGACAATAAAGGGGAGTGACCAAATTGCGGAGAGGCTAATCGTCCATAAAGGCTATAGTAAAAAGTTAGTTCATGAAAAGGTAATTGAAATCATTAGACTAGTTGTAATCCCGGATCCTATCTCTTGTTGTACAACCTATCCTCATCAGCTAAGTGGAAGAATGAGGCATTGCAATGGCTACCTGATCTGTTAATTGCTGAAGAGCCAACAATAGCTTTTGACGTAACCATCCAAGCACAGATTTTGGATTTATTAAAAGATCTGCAGGAGAAAAATGGTGTGGTTGCAAGGTTTTCAGAAAGAGTGAATATCATGTAGGCCGGTAAAATAGTCGAAAGTGGAACAAAAACGAAATTTTTTATAATCCAAAATACCCCTATACGATTGGATTGCTAGAATCAGTTCCTCATCTTGATACATTCCACAAGGAGGGTACAATAACTCCATTTTTTCTACATAATTAAGTATTAATATTAAAGTAGATTGAAAATGAGAGGGTTGATGATATGTTTATAAAACTGGAGAAAAGCGGCGAAATGGTTTTTGGGCTGTTAGCAGGGGAAATGTTTCTAGATGGTGAATGTGGGAGGTGGAGTGAGGGAGCTGGATTCTTTTTATGGGAGCCATTTGAGAAAGATCCGGCAATCGTTGTATTTGAGAATAATGGTTCCTATAAATGCTATAAAGTACTAGAACAAGTAGATTTCAAGGAAATTATCATGACAGAAAAGTAAGCAATGAAGGCGGGACTGCTTTTTAAAGTGGTCTCGCTTTTTTTGGTTACAAAGCAGCAGGCAGATTAATGTAGATCTATAAGCTCAAGGTGATAACAGGCTTGTATTCTAACCATTAATGTAATTTGGCAAAACTCGACCAGCCTATTATATATTGGGCTTTTCTTTCAACGCTCCCCGGTGATGGGGAAAGAAGTTCAAAACAAATCATTTAAGTGAAAAAGGATATATTCTACTAGATCAATTGCAAGAATATCCACCCCTTCCTCGAAATACTCATACAGACAAATGTGCAAAGAAGGATAGGGTGACGGCTAACAGGGAGGTTGATACATCCCAGAGCGGTCATCTTTTTTTACATAAGTAAGTTATTCAGTTATTTCGAGAACAGCCAGAACAGTGACGACAATAAATACAATAAATTCATTCTACAATATTTGATGTTCTTTATAATTTTTGCACTCTACATACTTTCTCCATGATTCGCTTTTATATTTAAAGAAAAGAAACAAACATCATCATCACCAGAAAGGAGGGGCTAGCATGATGGGACCTGGTTTTGCAGCAGCTGGCTGCGGACCGATTGGCTTACTTATTGGTTTGCTTTGATTGGTCTCCTGATCTACTTGTTGAAGAACAGGAAGAAATCAGATGGGTCGAACCTGCCTGATTTGGAACAATTGAAGATGCGGCTGGCATAAGGGGACATACCAGGAAGAGTACCAAAAGATGAAAGACATAATTTCAAAATAACAGTTTACGCTCCATACTTTCTACAAATTTTTAAAAGAGAATGAAAGTATAAAGAAATGGAAAGGAGAGAAGGAAATGATGATGGGACCTGGCTATGGTTACTTTGGAGGATTCGGGATGGGAGGTGGATCCTTGATGATGATAATAGTTTTCCTGGCAGTCGGCTATCTGCTGTATCTGGCTTTCAACCAGAATAGAAGGAGTGAACAAACGCTTCCGCTCCAGGCGGTGAACAATCAAGCAATTGACCTGGCCAAGGATAGGTTGGCAAGGGGAGAAATCACTGTCGAAGAATTCGAAAAAATGAAAGCAAACCTTTTATAATAAAAAAATAGGAGTGTTTAGTTTGATTAAAAAGACTATTATTACTGGCGCATTAGCAGCAGCCCTTATCGCAGCAGGAGGTACAGGATTGTATATGGCATCCGCGAAGGAAAATGCAGTGAATCCTGCTGAATTTATGAAGGAGCAGGG